>JBJMLJ010000575.1:0-2181 GCA_045805365.1 Thermoleophilaceae bacterium | reverse complement strand
GATGACCACCCTCGACGACGTCGAGCGCCGCTTCGACTCCGAGATCGCCCTGGTCTGCGACGCGGAGGGCCCGTCGGGCATCGGCGGCGTGATGGGTGGCCAGATCTCCGAGGTCTCGGAGAAGACGAGCCGCGTCTTGATGGAGGCGGCGACCTGGGTCGGCCCCAACATCCTGCGGACGTCGGCCGAGCTCGGGCTGCGCACCGAGGCGAGCGCGCGCTTCGAGAAGCAGCTCCATCCCGACAACGCGATCGCCGCCCAGCGGCTCGCAGCCAGGCTGATGGTGAGCCTCTGCGGGGCGCGTCTCGTGCCGGGGACCGTCGACGTCTACCCGCGGCCGGCGGAGCCGCGCCGGGTGCCGCTGCGGCTCGAGCGGGTCACCAAGCTGCTCGGTGAGGAGATCCCGCCCGACGAGGTGGGGGCGATTCTCGGTCGGCTCGGTTTCGAGGTCGCGGCGGTTGACGGTCAGCTCTCGATCACCGTCCCGTACTGGCGCGACTCCGACGTGCAGCGCGAGGCCGACCTCGTCGAGGAGATCGCCAGGATCCACGGCCTCGACAAGCTGCCCACGACACTGCCCGCCCGCCGCCGGGCGGTGGGCCGGCTGAGCCCGGCGCAGCGCCTCCGCCGCCGGGTCGAGGACTCGCTCCGCGACCGCGGCCTGAGCGAGGTCGTTGCATTCAGCTTCACGTCCCCGGAGACGATCGCCGCGCTCCGCCTCGACGACGGCTCGACGCTCGCGCTGGCCAACCCGCTGAGCACGGACCAGAGCGTGATGCGCCCGCTGCTCCTGCCGGGGCTGCTCGACTCGGCGCGCCACAACACGGCGCACGGCCGCCCCTCGGTCGCCCTGTTCGAGTCCGCGCACGCGTACGAGAGCTCCGGCCCGCTGGACGAGGTCCCGGACCCGCCCCGGGGGGAGACGCCGGCGCGCGAGCGCCACCACATCGGCGCGCTCGTGAGCGGCGGCCTCGCGTACGGCTGGCGGAGCGGCGGGCGGCGGGTCGACTTCTACGTCGCCCGAGCGCTCCTGGAGGCGGCGCTCGCGCCGTCGGGCATCGACTGGAGCGCTAGGCCCGCGACCAGGCCGTTCCTCCATCCCGGTCGCTCCGCCGCGGTACGAGCGGCCGGAGGCGAGCTCGGCTGGATAGGCGAGCTCCACCCGCTGGTGGCACGCGCCTGGGAGCTGGAGGGGCCGGTGGCCTGCTTCGAGATCGACTTCGACGCAGTGGCCGAGCTGGCGTCCCAGGCGCCGACCTATCGCGACGTGACCAGCTTCCCCGCGGTGCTCCAGGACATCGCAGTGGTGGTGCCGGACGACGTGAGCGCCGCGCAGGTCGAGGAGGCCGTGCGCAGAGGAGGCGGCGACCTGCTCGCGGGGCTGCGCGTGTTCGACCTCTATCGCGGCGAGCAGCTTCCGGAGGGCAACAAGTCGCTCGCCCTGCGACTCGAGTTTCGGGCGCCCGACCGGACGCTCACAGACGATGAGGTGGGCGGCCGCCGGGCGGCGATCGAGACCGCCCTGATGGAGATCGGGGGGCGGCTGCGTGCATGAGGTGGCGGTGCTCGGGGCCACGGGCTTCGGCGGCGCGCTCTGCGCGCGGCTCGTCGACGCCCACCCCTCGCTCGACCTGACCGTGGCAACGGCTCGCGCCGAGGCCGGCCGCCGCCATTCGGACATCTACCCCCGCTACGGGGTCGACCGGGTGCTCGAGGAGTTCGACCCCGATTCGACGGCCGAGCGAGCACAGGCTGCGCTCGTCGCCTATCCGCACAAGACCGCCGCCCTGGCGGTCAAGGAGCTGCGCGAGCGCGGGCTGAAGGTGGTCGACCTGTCGGCCGACTTCCGCCTCGACCGAGAGAGCTACGAGCGCTGGTACCAGCCGCACGAGGCGCCCGAGCTCCTGGCCGAGGCGGTCTACGGCCTGCCGGAGGCCCACCGCGAGGAGATCAAGGAGGCCTCGCTGGTGGCCGGGCCCGGCTGCAACTCCGCGGCCGCTCTGCTCGCCACCCTGCCGCTTCGCGGGCGGATCGACGACGCCGTGTTCGACATCAAGGCCGGAGTCTCGGGCGCCGGCCGCGAGGCGACCGAGGAGACGCACTACTCGTCGGCCGCCGAGAACGTGAACGCCTACAAGGTCGAGGGCCACCGGCACAGCGCCGAGATCGAGCAGGAGCTCG
>JBJMLJ010000574.1:0-7163 GCA_045805365.1 Thermoleophilaceae bacterium | reverse complement strand
TGTCACGGCGCCGCCGGGAGTGAAGGCCACGCCGTGGCGGATCGCCTCCGAGTAGAGGGCGCGCTCGTCGATCGGGCGGTCGAGCGTGACCCAGACGTGGTGGCCGCCGCGGGGAGGATCGGCGCGGTACTCGCCGGCGAGGTGCTTCTCGAGCGCCGCCAGCAGCGCGTCCCGCCGTTGTTTGTAGATCGGCAGCGTCGACGCGACGTGCCGGTCGTAGGCGCCCGAGGCGAGATAGCGCGAGGCGATGTGCTGCACCAGCGTCGGCGTGTGGAAGTCGTCCTCGAGCTTGAGCATCGCGATCCGCTCGAGCAGCGGGCCCCGGGCGGCGACCCAGCCGACGCGAAGGCCGCCGCCAACCGCCTTCGAAAGCGAGTTCACGTAGACGACGTGCGCCGGCGCGAGGCCGCGCAGCGCCTTGGGCCGCTCCTTGTCGAAGCGGAGGTCGGCGTAGACCCGGTCCTCGAGCACGAAGAAGGAGCGCTCCCGGGCCAGCTCGGCGAGGCGCTCGCGCCGCTCCTCGGAGGTGTCGCGGCCGGTCGGGTTCTGGCAGGCGGTCTGGAGCGCGACCAGCTTGATCTCGTGGCGGGCGAGCAGCCGTTCCAGGGCGTCGACGTCGAAGCCGTCCTCGTCCAGCGGCACGCCGAGCACCCGGGCGCCGGCGGCGCGGACCGACTCGAGGACGCCGACGAAGGTGGGGGACTCGACGACGACGACGTCGCCGGGCTCGAGGATCGCCTGGGTGGCGAGGTTGATGGCCTGCTTGGCGCCGGAGGTGACCACGATCTCCTCGGGCCCGGAGGCGAAGCCGTAGCGCTCGCCGCGCAGGGCGAGCTGCTCGCGCAGGTCGAACAGCCCCTCGGCGGGCAGGTAGTCGAGCGCCTTGCCGCCCTCCTCCTCGAACACCTCCGCGCTGATCCGGGCCAGGTCCGCCACCGGGTAGTGGTCCCGGGAGGGAAACCCGGTGGACAGCGAGATCATGTCCTCCTCGAACGGGAGGTTGAAGGCGTCCGCCATGACCTGCTCCGAATAGCTCGGCTCCCACTCCGGGAGCGCGTACAGCTGCCAGTCGTCGCCCTGGTCGGCGGCCACCGCCGGGCTGAGGGTGCGCACGAAGGTGCCGCGGCCGACGGAGGCCGTCACGTAGCCGAGCTCGGCCAGCCGGCGATACACGCGCGCGGCCGTCAGGTGGTTGACCTCGACCTCCTCGGCCAGCTGCCGGGTCGGAGGGAGCTTCTCGCCCGGCTCGAGCTCGCCGGCCTCGATGGCGTTTGCGAAGCGGTCGACGAGCTGCTGGGTGAGGGAGACCTCTCCTCCCCGCGTCACGTCCGACAAGTCGATCTTGTACGACATTGCAGTAGGTCCTTGCGGCCGTAGACTAGCACGTGAAGGACGCACAACGCAAGCTTGTACCACCCAGGAGGTCACGATGTTTAGCTACAACGGCATATACAACCCTCGGCCGGCGAGCAAGCGCGTGACCGTCCGTCACGCCACGGCCGGCGACGAGCGCGAGCTCGCCCGCCTCGCCGCGCTGGACAGCGCGCAGCCGATCAGCGGAGCGGCCCTCATCGCGGAGTCCGACGCCCGGATCGTCGCAGCGCTGCCGCTCGGCTCCGGCCGCCCGATCGCCGACCCGTTCGAGCCCTCGGCGGAGCTCCTGGCGCTCCTCGAGCTGCGCGCCGCGCAGCTGCGCGAGGGACGTACGACCCGCCGCCTACGCGAGCGGATGCGCGACCTCCTACGCGTGCCGCTCCCCGATTAGGCGGCCCACCCCCGGCGGCGCGCGACCGCCGGGGGTGGGGTAGGGTCGGGCTCCGGTCGCGCGGGGAGGGAGCTCGGAGCAGGGATCGGGATGATCAAGAACGAGACGGTCAGCCTGATCAGCGTGCCCTTCTTCTCGGGCGCGATCGGCTACCTCACCAACTGGAGCGGGGTCTGGATGCTGTTCAACCCCGTTCGCTTCAAGGGCTTTCGGCTGCCTGGCCTGGCGCCGCTCGCCTACCTGCTTCCGCGCAAGATCCAGCAGATCCCCGGAGTAATGCACGGAGGCGTCGGCTGGCAGGGGATCATCCCCTCGCGCGCGGCGAAGATGGGCAGCATCGCGGTCGACAAGGGGATCGCCAAGCTCGGCACCCCCAGCGACTTCTACGAGCAGCTCGAGCCCGACAAGATCGCCGAGCACATCCTGGACAGCTCCAGGGAGGACGTCCGGGACGTCGTCGAGCGGATCATGCAGCGCGAGCACCCGGGGCTCTGGAGCGACCTGCCGCCCCGCCTGAGGGAGGGCGTCCACCAGCGGGTGCAGGAGCAGCTGCCGGAGATCATCCATTCGGTCACCGACGAGATAGGAAGCAACATCGATCAGCTGCTCGACGTGAAGCTGATGGTGATCCGCCGATTCGAGGACGACCCGGCCACGGCCAACCAGATCTACAAGGAGATGGGCGACAAGGAGCTGCGCTTCATCATCAACTTCGGCTTCTTCTTCGGCTTCCTTCTGGGTATCCCGACGGCAATGCTCACGGTGCTCGCCTTCCCGAACGCGTGGTGGCTCCTGCCGATCTGCGGGGTCCTGATCGGCTACACGACCAACCTCGTCGGCAT
The DNA here is from genome assembly GCA_045805365.1 of Thermoleophilaceae bacterium. Classification (GTDB taxonomy): domain Bacteria; phylum Actinomycetota; class Thermoleophilia; order Solirubrobacterales; family Thermoleophilaceae; genus DASXBA01. The sequence continues at coordinate 4,556 of JBJMLJ010000574.1, read as the reverse complement.
CTGGATGATCTTCGAGCCGGTCGAGCCTCGGCGCTTTCTCGGCAAGAGGCTCCAGGGGCTCTTCCTCAAGCGCCAGGACGAGGTCTCGGACATCTACGCGCGCATCATCGCCGACGAGATCGTGACCCTGAGGAACATCGGCGACGAGCTGCTCAACGGCCCGCGCTCCGACCGCACCCGGCGGATGATCGAGACCGCGATGCACCCTGCCGTCGACCGTGCGGCCGGGCGCGCCAGCGGGGTCGTGCGGGTGGCGGTGGGCACGCGTGAGTACGACGCGATCAGGACGTCGGTCGCCACCGAGGCCGTGGAGTACGCGGTCACGCCCATGCAGGACGAGGAGTTCAGCCGCCAGCAGAGCCGCTCGGTACGCGAGCTGATGGCCTCGCGGATGCGCGAGATGTCCCCGCGCGACTTCTCCGAGATGCTGCGGACCGTTATGAGGGAGGACGAGTGGCTCCTGTACCTCCACGGCGCCGTCCTCGGCTTCGGCGCCGGCTTGATCCACCTGGGGCTGTTCGGATGACCGAGCCGGAGCGCAACGGCAACCGCCTCCAGGCCGTGCCCGGGCTGGCCAGGATCGCCGTCAGCGCCTGGGCGCGGACCGCCGAGTGGACGCTGGGAGCCACCGCGCGCGTGGGCGCGCGCGTCGTCGAGGCGGCCCGGACCGGCGAGAGCCCGACGCAGCTCTTCCAGGAGTCGAGCGGCGAGCTGCGCGACTACGCCCGCCGCGCCCTCGGCCTCGAGGCCGACGAGCCCGAGCCGGAGCAGGCGGACGGGACCGTGCCGGAGGAGTCGCTGCGCGAGCGCGGCGCCGAGCTGCTGCGTCGCTCCGCCGACGTCCACTACACGGAGGACGCCCACCCAGCCTACGAGCGCATCCTGGAGGAGCTGGCCCCCGACGAGGGCCGCATCCTGCGGATGCTCGCGCTGAAGGGGCCACAGCCGTCGGTGGACGTGCGCACCGGCTGGCTGCCGGTGGACATGGCGTCGGAGCTCGTCGCCCCGGGCCTAAACATGATCGGCGCCGAGGCCGGCTGCCGCGTCCCCGACCGCGTGCAGGCCTACCTCAACAACCTCGAGCGGCTCGGGCTCATCTGGTTCTCGCGCGAGCCGCTGCGCGAGCAGGAGCGCTACCAGGTGCTCGAGGCGCAGCCCTACGTTGCGGAGGCGCTCAACAGCCAGTCGCGCACGCGGACCGTGCGTCGCAGCATCCACCTGACGCCCTTCGGCGACGACTTCTGCGAGACGTGCCTGCCCATCCACACCGATGAGCTCGACGCCCTGCCGGGCGACGACGAGCGCCTGCCCGAGCCTCCGGATTACTGATCGTTCCGGCGGCGCGGCAGCCGGTCCGCCATGCGGCCGAAGCGCTCGGCCGCGCCCTGGAGCGGCTCCGTCACGTCGGCGAGCGTGCTCGCGCTTCGCTGCAGCTCCATCACCGACTCGTGCAGCGGCCCGATCAGGCCGGTCAGGCGCGAGAGCACGGGCACGATCGTCGGGATCGAGGCCTGGAGCTCCACCAGCACCGGCATCGTCTCCGCGATCCGCTCGGTGTGCCTGACCATGTCCGGGAGCACGGCCGTCCCGCCAGCTACTTCCTCGAGCTGTTTCTCGATCCGCGGTAGGCGCCTGGTGTTCTCCTCGATCGCCGCGAGCCGCTTGTTCAGCTCGGGAAGCACGCGCAGGGCATCCACGATCTCGCCGAGTCCGCGCACGCCCGGTATCGCGGCCGGGAGCGCGGCCAGGGGACCGAGGCCGATCCTCACCGCGACGACCCCCGCCGCTCGCGGCGCCGGCCGCCGCGCCGAGCGCGCTTGTGGGTGCCCGAGCCGTCGTGGCTCTCGCCGCGCCTGAACACCTCACGCTCGACCGCCGCCTCCACCGCGTCGGTCATGACCGCCTGGAACACCGCCAGCAGCGACTCGCCCGCCGACGGGCGCAGCCGGTCGAGGGCCTCGCGCACGCGCTGAAACTCCTCCGGCGGCTCGCCCGCCTCCTCGAACGGCCGCCAGACGTGGTCGAGGAAGAGCTCGACGTACGTCCGGGCGATCGCCTCCGAGTGCCGCTTGATGGTGACCATCACGTCGACCCCGGCCGCGAGTGGCACGCCGAGGTCGGTCAGCTCCTGGGCGGCGCGGCGCAGCCGCGGGCTGCGCACCTCCCAGAGGTTGTCGCCGAGCGCGCGGACGAAGCCGTGCCGCTCGATGCGGCGGATCAGCTCGGGCGTCAGCTCGTCGCCCCACTGCTCGGCGAGGATCTCGCCGCTGACCACCTCGGGCTCCTCGTCGCCAAACGGGGCCGCGGCAGCGCGCGTGAAATCGAGCACGTCGCCAACCGCGCGGCCCGGAGTGCGCTCGAGGATGCGCTTGATCGACTCGAGGTTGAACCCCTCCGCCTGGAGGTCGCGGATCAGCTCCAGCCGCGCAACGTGCTCTTGCTCGTAGTAGCCGGTGCGCCCCTTCAGCGCCGGCGGCGGGATGAGGCCGCGCGACTGGTAGGCGCGGACGTTACGGGCGGTCATCCCGACGCGCTGCGCGAGCTCGTCGATCGTCAGCCCGTCGCTGTTTTCGGCCACCAGTTGATGATACGACGTTTCATGTGCCACAGAAATGTGTAACATAAAGAGATGGCGGGAGATGTACTGCTCGCGGTGACCGCCGCGGCCAAGCCGGCGGGTGGCGCCGCCACGAACGAGGTCATCGGCGCGACCACCGGAGCGCTCGTCGCCACCGCGATCCTGTTCACGCTCGCGATCGGCCACCGCAACGGCCGCATCACGATCCTGAAGCGGCTCGCCGACAGGGCCTCGCGCCTGACCGGCCTGCCGCCCTGGGCCGCGCTGCCCGCCGACATCCTCTCGGTCGCGCTGATCGTGGCCCTCTTCGGGATGTACTGGGACATCTCGCTGCACATCGACAACGGCCGCGACCCCGGCCCGCTCGCCAACCCGGCGCACTACTTCATCCTCGTGGGGCTGTTCCTGGCGTTCTCGGCGGGCGTGCTCGCGGTGACGCTGGCCGAGGAGCGCCCGAGCAAGGCGGCAGTGCGTCTCGGACCCGGCTGGTACGCCCCGGTCAGCGGGCTGATGCTGCTCGCATGCAGCTCGTTCTCGCTCGCCGGCTTCCCGCTGGACGACTTCTGGCACCGGCTGTTCGGCCAGGACGTGACCCTCTGGGGGCCGACCCACCTGATGCTCATCGGCGGCGCCGGGCTGTCGCTGATCGCGTACGCGGCGCTCGTCGTGGAAGGGAGGAGCGCCCAGGTTCAAGCTCCCGCGCTGGCGCGGCCGGTCCTGGACCTCGTCGCCAGGCTCCGCTACGCGGGCATCTGCGGCGGCCTCTTGATCGGGCTGTCCACCTTCCAGGCCGAGTTCGACTTCGGCGTGCCGCAGTTCAGGCTCGTCTTCCAGCCGGTGCTGATCGCGATCGCGGCCGGGGTGGCGCTGGTCGCCGCGCGGATCTACGCCGGCCGCGGCGCGCCGCTGTTCACCGTCCTCTTCTTCATCGCGATGCGCGGCGGCCTGACGCTGCTCGTCGGGCCCGTCCTCGGCGAGGCCACGCCGCACTTCCCGCTCTACATCGCGGAGGGCCTGCTCGTGGAGGCCACCGCGTTCGCCATCCCGCCGCGCCGGCGCCCCTATCTCTTCGGCGCGGCCGCCGGCGCCCTCATCGGGACCGTCGGCTTCGCCGCCGAGTTCGGCTGGTCGCACGCGTGGATGCCCAACCCATGGCCGGGCTCACTCGTCGGCGAGGCCCTGCCGGCCGTGCCCATCGCCGGCATCGCAGCGGGCCTGATCGGCGGCTTCGTCGGCACCGCGCTCGCCGTCCCGCGGCTGCCGCGGCTGAGGCTTCCCCGTCTCGCCCCCGCGGCGCTCGGTCTGGTCGCGATCGTCCTGATCTTCGCCTGGGGCCTGAACACCACGCCCGAGCGCGGCGTCCGCACGACGGTGCACCTCGCGACCGTCCGGGGCGGCCCCGACCGCGAGGTCTCGGCAAGGATCCGGGTATCGCCGCCCTCGGCCGTCCACGACTCGGACTGGGTCGAGGTGCTGGCCTGGCAGGGGCACGGCATGGTGCTCGACCGCCTCCACCGCACAGGCCCGGGGAGCTACCGGACCACCAAGCCGATCCCGGTTCACGGCAGCTGGAAGGCGCTCGTCCGCCTGCACCGCAAGGACTCCCTGCTCGGCGCGCCGATCTACCTGCCCGAGGACAGCGCGATCCCCGTGAAGGGCGTACCGGCGACGCCAGGCTTCAGCCGCCCCTTCGTCAAGGAGAAGAAGATCCTCCAGCGCGAGCAGAAGAGCGGCGTCTCGCCGGCCCTGACGACGATCGCCTACAGCGTCGTGGGCTCGATCGTCCTGGCACTGATCCTCGCGCTCGCCTGGGCCCTGACCCGGCTCGGCCGCAGCGCCGCGAGGCCCGAGCAGCCTTCGCCGCGCGAGTCGCTTCCCTCGGCGGTACCCCAGGGCGCATGACCGACTTCCGAGTCGCGATCGTCGGCACAGGCTTCTCGGGCATCGGCATGGCCGCCCGCCTGAAGCGCGAGGGCAT
>JBJMLJ010000573.1:0-3169 GCA_045805365.1 Thermoleophilaceae bacterium | reverse complement strand
GGGTCGACCTTCTTGTATCCCATGCCCGCGTAGAGCGCCGGCAGGAAATTGCACGTCGGCTGGAGCCGACCGTTGAACACCCGCTGGAGCGCCTTGCTGTCCAGCGCGTAGTTCACCGCCTGGCGCACCTCCGGCTTGTCGAACGGCGGGGTCGTGTGGTTCATGAAGAACCAGTAGGTGTTCGGCGGGTTCGGGTCCTCCCGGAACCGGTCCGAGTACTTCGCCTTGACCTCGGCCAACTGGTCGGTCGGGTCCTCGGTCATGAAGTCCAGCTTCCCGTCGATGACGTCCTGGGTCATCTTCGGGACGCTCTCCTTGACGACCGTCATCTTGTCGATCTTGCCCTTGTCAATGCCCGGGATGTTGAAGCCCGGGGTCTTCGTCAGCGTGTACTGACGGCTCGGGTTCTGGATCGAGATCGTGTACGGCCCGATGCCCGGGATGTTGTTGGACTTCTTGAACGGCGACTTCTTCGCGGGGGTCGGGGCCTCGTTCGCCAACCCGGCCGCGTACAGGAACTGGCTGTCCGGCGCGTCCAGGTTGACCGTGATCGTCCCCTTGGCGTCGTCGGCCGTGATGCCTGAGATATCGCCGTTCTGCTTCTTCGCCGCCTGGTACGCGGCGGCGCCCTTGATCCCGGTCGCGAACGACGAGAACGGGCCGCCCAGGAACAGCAGCCGCTTGATCGTGTTCTCGAAGTCGCTCGCCTTGACCGGCTCGCCGTCGGAGTACTTGAGCCCCTTACGAAGCTGGAACTTGTAGGTCTTGCCGCCATTCGTGGGCGTCGGGATCGACGTCGCCAATCCGGGGATCAGCTTGTTGCCCGCGGTGCCCTCCGCGTCCGCGTAGGTCACGAGCCCCTTGTAGACGAGCTGCAGTGGCTGGTTCGCCTGGACCGTCTGGAACATGACCGGGTCGTACTCGTCCGGCAGGACCGACCCGATCTTGATCGAGCCGCCGGTCTTGCCGCCACCTCCCCCTCCTCCGCCGCCACCTCCACAGGCGACGAAGAACCCAGCGGCAAAGACACCCAGCGCGAGCAGCGCGGCCCGCAAACCAAGCTTCTTCATCCAGCTCCCTCCAAGGTTGGACTGTGCCGAGTTCTGCCCGGCAGGGGCGAAATCTACTCCTCAAGACACCCTGATGGGGGACGGGTTCTTCGTCCCGAGCGGGGTTCCTGCCATTCCTTAACCCCCGCTACGCACTACTTCAAGCAGAAGCTCGAGTAGTCGTTCCCGTAGACGGGGTTGAAGCGGACGCAGTTGTCGAAGTCGAGCCGCTCGGACAGGAAGGTGTCCTCTTTGGCCGATCCGAACGGCGCGACGTAGGCCTGCCCCACCGCGCGCGAATCGAGCTTCCCCCAGCTGCTCCGGGTCGAGGCGTCCAGCGGTAGAAGCCGCAGGCGCTCGACGTCGACGGCAAGAAGCGGGTCGTCGGCGGCCAGCAGCGCGAAGAACGACTCCGGATGAGGGAGCTCGGGCGAGCTGTCGATGAGCCACGTCTGGGCGCGGTGGCCCGGGCCTACGAGCCTGGCCCCCAGCCCGATCTTCCGCAGGGTGCTCGTCCAGTAGCGAAGCACCCGCCGGCCGGCGTCGTCCCGCGCGCCGCGCACGTTCACGCGAGCGCCGGTGGCGCCGGACTTCTCGATCAGCGCCCGCGCCTTCTCCAGGTCGGCGTGCCCCTTCGGGTCCCCGTATGGGCAGGAGCCGGGGGCCACGTGGCCCGGGACCGCCGCGGGCAGGAGGGTGCAGCCGGGGTCGACGCGTCCCGCGAGCAGCCGCGTCAGGTCGCGGCCGTCGACCGCATAGGCCACCCCGCGCCGCACGCGCAGCTCGTTGAACGGCTTCCGCTTCGTGTCGAGCACGAACGCCAGCGTCGACGCGGTGGCGTGCTCGCGGTAGCGGTCCTCGTACTTCGAGCGCAGTTCCGGGAGCATCGGGTCGGGCGGCGGGTCGCGCATGTAATCGAGGCGCCCGGCGATCACGGCGCGCGCGGCCCGGGCGGCGTCCGGCTGGACGTCGACTGAAATCGCGTCGACGTTCCCGCCGGGGACCCCGGGCAGCGAGAAGTCGGCGTTGCGGCGCATGACGAAGCCGCCGCCGCGGCGTCGGCTGCCGAGCCTGTATGGGCCGACGCCGGCGGGCGGAGCCTTCGGTCGCAGCGGGGTGTCGCCGGGGACCAGCCCGGCGTAGGTGGTCGCGAGGGCGTAGGGAAAGCCGCTGTCCGGCTGGCGGAGGCGCACACGCACGCCGCCGGTCCGGTCGTCGGTCGCGATCGAGGCGACGTTGCGGAACAGGGAGGCGCCGGGCGAGTGGAGCCGCCGGACCCTGTCGATCGACTTGGCGAAGTCGCTTGCGCGCACTCGTTTCCCGTTCGAGTAGCGGATACCCGCCCGCAGGCTGAAGCTGTAGAGGCGGCCCTCGTCGGAGACCTTGGGCATCCGGGCGGCGAGGCCGGGCACGAGCTCGGCGCTGGAGCGCCGGTAGGTGAGCGGCGGCGTGTATACGAGCCAGAGCGCCTCGCGGGCCTCCGCGCTCGAGGCGAGGGCGGGGTCGAGCGAGTCGGGCGGTGCGCCGTAGGCGATGTGGATCACGCCGCCCTCGCGAGCGTTGCCCTTGGGGCCGCCACCGCCCACGCAACCCGCCAGCGCCAGCCCGGCGGTCGCAGTGGCGAGCGCCGCCCGGGCGGCCCGGCTCAACTCAGCTGCTCGCGCATCTCCGCAAGCGACTTGCGAATCAGGCGCGAGACGTGCATCTGGGAGAGCCCGACGCGCTGCGCGATCTGGGTCTGCGGGAGGCCCTCCTCGAACCGCATGCGCAGGATCTCGCGCTCACGCGGCGGCAGCCGCTGGAGCGCGGGCGCCAGGGCCGCGCGGTCCTCGGAGCGGCGGAAGCCCTCGTCCTCCTCGCCGATCGTCTCGAGCGGGTCGAGCTCCTCCTCCCCGGCGGGGCCGCCGGACAGCGACACGGTCGAGTAGGCGGAGCCGACCTCGAGCGCCTCGAGCACCTGCTCCGGCGTGGCTTCGAGTTCCTCGGCGATCTCGGCGATGCTCGGCGAGCGGGACAGCTTCACGGTCAGCCGCTCGATCGCTCCCGACATCGAGGCGTTCAGCTCCTGGAGCGCGCGCGGCACGCGGATCGCCCAGCCCTTGTCGCGGAAGTGGCGCTTG
>JBJMLJ010000572.1:0-3588 GCA_045805365.1 Thermoleophilaceae bacterium | reverse complement strand
GATCCGCGAGAAGAAGCTCGAGAAGCTCGGCATGCACGCCTCCGACACGGCGCTGCTCGCCTTCCAGGACGTGCGCGTCCCGGCGGAAGCGCTGTTGGGCCAGGAGGGCAAGGGCTTCTACCACATCATGTGGGAGCTCCAGGGCGAGCGCCTTATCGGCGCCGCAGGCTGCGTGGCGGGCGCCCAGCGCTGCTTCGACCGCACGATGGAGTACGCGAAGGAGCGCAACGCGTTCGGCCGCCCGATCGGCAACTTCCAGGTCATCCGCCACAAGTTCGCCGAGATGGCGACGAAGATCGAGTCGGCCCGGCAGATGGTCTACACGACCGCCTGGCGCTTCCAGAACGGCGAGTACCCCGTCCGCGAGATCTCGATGGCGAAGCTGCACGCCTCGCGGGTCGCCGTCGACGTGGCCGACGAGTGCATCCAGATCCACGGCGGCGCCGGCTACATGAAGGAGTACGGAGTGGAGCGCGTCTGGCGTGACATGCGCTTGAATCGCATCGGTGCGGGGACCGACGAGATCATGCTCGACGTCATTGGCAGGTCGTACGGCATTTAGAGCCGCTGCGGCGCTCGCCGCGGTTGTCGCCCTCTTCGTCGCCTCGCCAGCAAGCGCCTCGGCGCTGCCGCCGATCAAGCACGTCTTCATCGTCGTGCTCGAGAACAAGGACTACGACCAGACCTTCGGTCACGGATCGAAGGCGCCCTACCTCGCCAACACTCTGCGCTCCCAGGGCCTCTCCCTGCCGAACTACTACGCGATCGGCCACGAGAGCCTCGACAACTACATCGCGCTCGTCAGCGGCCAGGCCCCGAACCCGGTCACGCAGGCCGACTGCCAGGCCTACCAGGAGTTCACGCCGGCGCTTCCGGCAAGCGACGGACAGTACGTCGGCATGGGCTGCGTGTATCCATCCCAGGTCAAGACGATCGCCGACCAGCTCTCCGCGCACGGGTTGAAGTGGAAGGGCTACATGGAGGACATGAAGACGCCCTGCCGGCATCCCGCCCTCGGCGCCGTCGACGACACTCAGAAGGCGGAAGTGGGCGACCAGTACGCCACCCGCCACAACCCGTTCATGTACTTCCACTCGATCATCGACTCGCCGGACTGCGCGAAGGACGTCTTGGACTACCGGGAGCTCGCAAAGGACGTGCGCTCGCCGCGAACCACGCCGAGCTACGCGCTGATCGTCCCCAACCTCTGCAACGACGGCCACGACGACCCGTGCGTCGACGACAAGTCACACCCCGGCGGCCTGCCGAAGATCAACGCCTGGCTCAGGCGCGAGGTGCCCAAGCTGCTCGCCTCGCCGGGCTACCGCGACGACGGCCTGCTGATCGTGACCTTCGACGAGTCCGATACCGACGGCAGCGCCTGCTGCGACGAGCAGCACGGGCCGAACACGCCGAATCCGGCCGGCCCCACGCCGGGGCCGGGCGGCGGCAGGACCGGCGCGGTGCTCATCTCCCCCTTCATCCGGCCGGGCAGCGTCGTCTCGACGCCGTTCAACCACTACAGCCTGCTGCGCTCGATGGAGAACCTGTTCGGCCTCTCGCATCTCGGCTACGCCGGCCCGGCGGGCCTGAGGGCATTCGGCGGCGAGGTCTACAACGCGACGCCGCGGCTCCGGATCCGGCCCAGCCGCCAGACGCTCGCGCTCCGGCGCCGCCGCACGCTTCGGATCCGCACGAACAGCCCGGCCCGCATCTACTTCGGCGGTCGCTGCCGGCGCAAGCCGCGCTCGACGAGCTCGGCCGGCTTGCTCAGGATCAAGGTCCGGCCGCGTCACCGCGGCCGCTGTCGCATCCTCGCCAAGCGGAGCGCCTGGCGGTCGGCGCGCACCTCGCTCCGGGTGGTGCGGGTGCGCCGCCGGCACTGAGATGGGCGAGCTGCTCGACCACGTCCGCTCCTACTACGACGCGCTCAACACCGGCGACCCCGACAAGGTCGCCGAGCACTTCACCGACGACGCGGTCCACTACTACACGCGGCTCGGCCCACACGAGGGCTCGCGGACGATCGGCGAGCACACGCAGCTGGCGGTGGACAAGATCGAGGGCCGCTGGTTCATCGAGGACGCGATCGAGGACGGCGATCGCGTCGTGATCGAGTGGACGATGACCTGGCGCGACCCGAACTCGGGCGAGCGCCGGCTCGACCGCGGCACCGAGTGGTTCGAGTTCCGCGACGGCAAGATCCGCGAGGTGCGCGCCTACCACCACGGGAACAAGAAGAACCCGAGCGGCGACCTGCTGGGCTTCGACCACGCCGGCCGCGGCTACACGACGCTGTGAGCACCCACGCCGCGGTCCCCGGCCAGCGCCGCCCGATCCCGCCCTTCACGGACGAGCACGAGGAGCTGCGCGAGTCGATCCGGCGCTTCGTCGAAAAGGAGCTCGCGCCCCATGCGACCGAATGGGAGGACGCCCAGTGGTTTCCCAACGACGTCTTCACACGCATGGCCGAGCTCGGCTTCCTCGGGCTTAAGTACCCGGAGGAGTACGGCGGCGAGGGCGGCGACTACGTGCATGACGCCGTCCTGACAGAGGAGCTCTCGCGCTGCCGGTCGGGTGGGGTGGCGGCCGGGATCGGCGCGCACATCGGCATCGCCACTCCGCCGGTGTGGAAGTTCGGCACGGAGGACCAGAAGCAGCGCTTCCTCGTCCCCGCGATCCGCGGCGAGAAGATCGCGGCGCTCGGGATCACCGAGCCCGACGCGGGCTCCGACGTGGCCGGCATCAAGACCTTCGCCGAGCGGGTCGACCGCGGCTACGTGGTCAACGGCGCCAAGACGTTCATCACGAACGGCGTCCGGGCGGACTTCCTCGTGACGGCCGTCAAGACGACCAAGGAGGGCGGCCACCACGGCCTGTCCTTCCTTCTCCTCGAGAAGGACATGGACGGTTACGAGGTCGCCGGCAAGCTGGAGAAGCTCGGCTGGCACGCCTCCGACACCGGCGAGCTCGCGTTCAGCGACGTCTTCGTGCCCGAGGAGAACATGCTGGGCGAGGAGAACCAGGGCTTCTACCTGATCATGGCCAACTTCCAGTGGGAGCGGCTGCTCATGGCGCTCGGCGCCGTCGGCTCGATGGAGCGCATGATCGAGCGCTGCGTGCAGTACCTGAACGAGCGCACCGCGTTCGGCCGGTCGATCGGCGGCTTCCAGGCGCTACGCCACAAGCTCGCCGAGATGGCGATCAAGCACGAGGCCGCGCGCGACCTCACCTACCACGCGCTGCGCCTGTTCGCGGACGGGCAGGACGCCATCAAGGAGGTCACGATGGCCAAGCTCGCCTCCCAGCGGGCCGCCTTCGAGGTGGCCGACGACGCCATCCAGCTGCACGGCGGCGCCGGCTACATGAAGGAGTACGAGGTCGAGCGCGCCGCCCGCGACACCCGCCTCGGGCCCATAGGCGGCGGCACCGACGAGATCATGAAGGAGATCCTCGGGAAGCAGCTGGGGCTCTAGCCCGCCTGCATCGCCTGCATGTTCCGCATGATCGTCTCCGAGACCTCGCGCAGCGGCTCGGTCGGGCTGAACTGCACGTACTCGCTGCCCGGCTCGTTCTGCACGGGGATGT
>JBJMLJ010000571.1:0-2516 GCA_045805365.1 Thermoleophilaceae bacterium | reverse complement strand
CCCAAGCCGCCGCCCGGGCGCCACCTCAGGGCCCGCGACGCGATCCTCGTCATCGGCCTCGCGGTCGTGCTGCTGCTGCTCTTCAAGGGCGAGTCGATCCGCACCTCCGGTGAGGAGATGCAGCCCGGGCTCGAGCGCAACGTCGTCCTCGCCGTGGGCCACCCCGCCGGCTGGATCGCGGAGAAGCTCCCGTTCCGCAAGTGGGGCAACACGCTCACCTCCTGGCTCTCCCCGAACCAGGAGCTCGCCTCCACCGGCGGCTTCAACAACCCCGCCCCGGCCACCCGTCAGCAGGCGGTACCGCCCGTCAGCCCTGACTCGTTCGATCCCGCAGCGCTCGGCGCCAAGCCGACGCCGCCGCGCAAGCTGAAGACCGTCCTGGTGACCGGCGACTCGATGTCCACCCCGCTCGACCTCGAGATCGGCCGCAAGCTCGCCGGCCGGGGCGGGGTCAAGGTCGTCCGCGACCCGCACCTCGGGACCGGGGTGTCGAAGAGCGGCTTCGTCGACTGGGGCAAGCTGTCGACCGCCCAGGTGCGCGACCACCACCCCGACGCCGTTGTGGTGTTCATCGGCGCCAACGAGGGGTTCGACATGCCCGGGCCGGGCGGCAAGAAGGTCGTCTGCTGCGGGCCCGCCTGGGCCGCGGTGTACGCCTTCCGCGTGCGACGGATGATGAACACCTACCGCCAGCGCGGGCAGGCCCGCGTCTACTACCTGACCCTGCCGCTGCCGCGCGACAAGGACCGCCAGGAGGTCGCCCGCGCGGTGAACGCCGCGATCGACATCGCCTCCGTTCCCTACCGCTCGAGCGTGCGGATCGTCGACATCGAGCCGATCTTCACGCCGGGCGGGAAGTATCGCGACGCGATGACCTTGGGCGGCCGCAAGCAGATCGTCCGCCAGCCCGACGGCATCCACCTGAACACGACGGGCTCGTCGCTCGCCGCCGACACCGTGCTCACGGCGCTGAAGCGGGACTTCGGGGGCTAGGCGGCTACGTGTTCTGCGTATAGCGGAAGGCGACCTGGCGGCCGCTCTTCTTGCACTTCGTCAGCGAGTCGTAGGAGAAGCGGCTCTTGTTGTAGCGGTGCTCGCGGCAGCGGTAGCCGTGGACGCGGTGGTGGCAGGACCCGGCGCGGTGGTGGTGCTCGTGCCGGCAGCTGTTGAACGACTTGACCACGGTGCGGCCGTTCCGGCAGCTCGTGCCGCTCACCCGCAGCGACGTGACGTAGGTGGTGCCGAGATGCTGCTGCTGGTGGATCGTGAGGTGGCAGCTCCGAGCCGCATGGGCCGTCGGGGCATCGCTTCGCGCCGATGCGAGGGCGGGCACGGCGGCGAGCAGGGCGAGCGCGGAGATCAGGGCGCTGGTCCGGGCGAGTCGTGACATCTAGGCGGGTCTCCCTTGACGAGGTACTGGGGAAGGCCCGTATATAGCAGTCAGCCCGTTGCGGCCTCCACCACGTTCCGGACCAGCTCGACGGTCTCCGGCCTCGCCTTCTGGGTCGAGCCGCTGTCGAACGGCGGCTGCGGGTCGTACTCGATCGCGAGCTGGATGGCTTCGGCGACCTCATCGCCCGCCAGGTGTGCCGCGAGCGTCAGCGCCATGTCGATTCCCGAGGAGACGCCCGCCGCGGTGATCACCTTGCCCTGCTCGACCACCCGCTTCGAGGTCGGACGGGCGCCGAAGCGCTCGAGGGTCTCCAGCTCGAGCCAGTGCGTGGTCGCCTCGAGGCCGTCGAGGATGCCGGCGGCGCCCAGCAGCAGGGAGCCGGTGCAGACCGAGGTGGTGAAGCGCGAGCTCTCGTGGGCGCGGCGGAGCCAGGACAGGATTCGCTCGTCGTCCAGCAGCGCCCTCGTGCCGAACCCGCCGGGCACGACGACGACCTCCGGCTCGGGCAGCTCCTCCAGCGTGCGGTCGGCGACCAGCGCCAGCATCCCGTTCTCGGTCCGAAGCGGACCGGTCTCGTAGGCGACGAAGGTGACCGTCGCGCCGGGCAGGCGCGCGAGCACGTCGTACGGGCCCACGGCATCGAGCGCCGTGAAGCGGTCGTAGAGGGGGATTGCGATGTCCATCAGGCGGCCTCCTTGGCGTTGAAGCGGTTGCGGTAGTCGCCCGGGCTCACGCCCAGCCGGCGGCGGAAGGCGCGACGCATGGTCTCGACCGTGCCGAAGCCGGTCCGCCGGGCGAGGAGCTCGATCGGCTCGCTCCCGGTCTCGAGGGCGATGCGGGCGCTCTCGACCCGCGAGGTCTCGACGTAGGCGGCGGGCGTCATCCCGACCTCGCGCCGGAAGGCGCGGGCGAAGTTTCGCTCGCTCATCGCCACGCGCCTCGCGAGCGCCGGGACCGACAGGTCGGCGTCGAGGTTGTCAGGGATCCAGCCCTGGAGCTCGCGCAGGGGCTCGCGCTCCGCCGCCTGGGCGGCGAGCTGGGCGCTGAACTGCGCCTGGCCGCCGGGGCGGCGCAGGAAGAGGACCAGCCAGCGGGCCACCTCGAGCGCCAGGTCGCGGCCGTG
>JBJMLJ010000570.1:0-2494 GCA_045805365.1 Thermoleophilaceae bacterium | reverse complement strand
GCAGCGGCGCGGCCGGATCGACCGCTCCTACGTCAGCACGCTCGACGTCACGCCGACCGTCGCCGACATCCTGAACTTCCGCCTCCCCTACCGCGCGGACGGGCGCTCGGCGTTCAGCCGCGCGGTCCGGCGGCGGCGCGTGGTCTCGTTGCCGACGCGCGACTTCAGCCGAACCGTCCGTATCGGCGCGCGCCGCTACGAGGCGCGGCGACGGGAGGACGTCCGCGACCGGCTGGCGCTCTTCGGATCCGGGCCCTGGGCAGGGCTCTATACCGGCATCGGGCCCTACCGAAGCCTCATCGGGAAGCCGATCGGTGGCGTGCGCCGTGGCTCGGCGAGCACGCTGCGCGGGCGCATGCTCGGTGCGGGAGAGCTGGGCGCGGTGCACCGGGCCTCCGGACTGGTGCCGGCGCAGATCGTGGGCGACGTCGGCGGCGGCCGCCGCGGGGCTAAGCACGACGTCGCGGTGGCCGTCAACGGCGTGTTCCGGGCGGTGGGGCGCACCTGGTACCTGAGCGGCAGCCGGAACGAGCACTTCGCGATGAACGTCCCGGAGGAGTCGCTGCGCGAGGGAAGGAACGACGTCGAGGTCTTCCAGGTCGACCGCGGCGGCGTGCTCCACCTGCTGGCTCGGACCTAGTAGTTGCGGTACTGGGCGTTCGACTCGACGCTCGGGTCCTTCTTCACCTCGGTCGGGTGCTTGTGCACGTTGATGAAGACGCAGTACGAGCGCTTGCGGTCGTCGTAGGGGATGCAGGAGCGGAAGTAGCCGTCCGCCAGCCGTGCGGTCTCCACGGCGCCGCGGTCCTGGTTGCGGCGGATCTCGCCGGGGGCGTGCGCCTCGACGTAGGCGACCAGCGCGTCCGCCGCACGGTTGCGGTCGTTCGTCTCGCCGTTGATGAGGGGGATCGAGGCGAGCCCGCTGGCGAGGACCCCGAAGAAGCCGAGCACGAGCAGCGCCGTGCCGATCCGGTCGGTCGTGACCTCGCGCAGCGCCTCGGGGGAGACGGGCGGACCCGGCGCCTCCTGGCGGCGCCGGACGAGCCGGCGCGCGAGCCAGGGCGCGATCGCTCCGATCAGGATCAGGTTCCCGAAAGTCGCGATCAGGATCCCGGCGACGAAGGTGAGGCCGACCTCCGAGAAGCCGAAGCGCAGCGGCGGCAGCTTGTGCAGCACGAAGCCGTCGACCAGCGTGGCCAGCACGAACACCGGCCACATCCAGGCCCCGCGGAGCCGCCAGCGCAGCCTGGACGCCCAGAAGCGCTCCTCGGTACGCACGAACGCAGAGTAGCCTTCGACGGCATGGCCGCCGAGCTCTGGGTCGCCCAGCTGGGACGCATTCCCTACGCCGCCGGGGTCGATCTGCAGGCCCGAATCCGAGGCCGCAGGCAGGCGGGCGAGATCCCCGATGCCCTCCTGCTTCTCGAGCATCCGCCCGTCTACACAAAGGGACGGCGCACGACGGCGGCCGACCTGCCGATGGGCGAGGACTGGTACCGGCTTCAGGGCATCGAGGTCGCCGAGACCGACCGCGGCGGCCGCGTGACCTATCACGGCCCTGGGCAGCTCGTCGGCTATCCGATCGTCGCGATCAACGACGTGCCGGCGTATGTCAGGACGATGGAGGGGGCGATCGTGGCGGCCCTCGCCGAGGAGGGCGTGGAGGCCGAGGTCCGGCCCGGCGAGACCGGCGTCTGGGCCTCCGAAGCGAAGATCGGCTCGATCGGCATCCACGTCTCACGCGGGGTGACGACCCACGGCTTCGCGATCAACGTCGACAACGACCTGCAGCCCTTCGAGTGGATCGTGCCCTGCGGCCTCGAGGGCGTCCGCATGACCTCGCTGCTCAAGGAGACGGGCCGCACGGGGAGTATGGGCTGCTTCCGCAAGCGGGTGGCCTACCGGCTGGCACGGGAGCTCGGGCTGAGGCAGCGGCTCGTGCGCCTGGAGCGCCTCGCCGGAGTCCGGGAGCCGGCGCCGGCGTGAGCACCCGCTCGCGCGCCCATCCCGGCGGCGCCCGGGTGCTCGACCTTCCCGGCGCCCGGCCCTTCCGCGAGCGCAAGCCCGCCTGGTTCAAGCGGCCCGCGCCCGGCGGCCCGCGCTACCGCGAGCTCAAGGGCCTGATCGACTCCCAGGAGCTGCACACGGTGTGCCAGGAGGCCGCCTGCCCCAACATCGGCGAGTGCTGGGAGCGTGGCACGGCGACCTTCATGATCCTCGGCGACACCTGCACCCGCCGCTGCGGCTTCTGCAACGTCAAGACAGGGAAGCCGAACGAGGTGGATCCGCTCGAGCCGGCCCGCGTCGCCCAGTCGATCAAGCGGATGGGCCTGCGCCACGCGGTGATCACGAGCGTCGATCGCGACGACCTTCCCGACTACGGGGCGTCGGCCTTCGTCGGCGTCATCCGCTCGGTGCGCAGGCAGGCGCCCGGCTGCAAGGTGGAGGTCCTGACGCCGGACTTCCGCGGCGAGGAGATGCCGCTGGCGCGCGT
>JBJMLJ010000569.1:0-5632 GCA_045805365.1 Thermoleophilaceae bacterium | reverse complement strand
GCCGGCGAGGAGCTTGTGGTAGTGCGACATGTCGTCCACGTACGGCGGACGCAGCCGGCCGACCGCGATCACGGAGATGCGCATGGCAAACGGCTTGCGATACTAGACGCGTGCCCGAGGAAGAGAACGGCGAGGAGCGCCACTTCAACATTCACACGGATCCGGAGACGATGGCGGGCCACTACGCCAACTTCGCCAACGTCTCCCACTCCGACTACGAGTTCTCGATCACCTTCGCGCGGGTCGACCACGAGGTCGACGAGGGCGAGGTGCCCGGCGTGGTGGTCTCGCGCCTCAACCTCTCGCCCAAGTTCATGCGCGAGCTGATCGACGCCATGGAGGACAACTTCTCCAAGTGGAAGACCCGGGAGGGCATCCGCGACCTCCCGGAGTTCGACGAGCCGGACACCCCTAGCGCTTCCTAGCCCAGCTCTCGCCCATACCGATCCGCTCGATGGTCGTCGGATGGCTTCCGAAGAGGAGCTGGAGCAGCCTGGGCGGGTCCGGATCGGCGACGTTGCTGATCGCCAGCCGCCGCTGGAGCTGGATCTGGGCGGCCGGATCGTGCGTGAGCTGGAGCGAGAACGCGTCGGCGCTCGCCTCCACCCGCCGCGACATCAGGTTGGAGGCGATGCCGCCGCCGAAGGACACGAGCGCCAGTGACAGGGCGATCGCCGGCAGCGCGGCCGGGCCCGGCTTCCGCGAGCGTTCGTCCAGCCCGGTGCGCCGGCCGAGCCGCTCGGCCAGCGCCTGGGCGAGGAAGAGGCCCGCTGGGGCGACCAGCGCCAGCCAGGCGAGGCCGCGGTAGATGTCGTTGTGCTTCTGGTGGCCGAGCTCGTGGGCGACCACCGACTGCACTTGGTCGTCGGGGAAGTTGTCGATCAGGTTGTCGTAGAGCACGACCCGCTTCGTGTGGCCGAGGCCGTTCACGTAGGCGTTGGTGCCGGTCGTCCGCCGGCTCGCGTCGACCCGGTAGACCTGCCCGACGTTGACCCCGGCCCGCTGCGCGAGCGACAGCACCTCCGACCGCAGCCGGCCGGGAGGGAGCTTCTCGAAGCGGTTGAAGATCGGATCGATGACAACGGGGAACAACCACAGGGAGGCGATGCCCAGGCCGACCACGCAAACCGACGCCGGCGCCCACCAGTTGCGTCGGAAGCGACGCACGAGGCCGAGGCCGAGCGCTCCGCCGGCGGCGGCGAAGAGCGTCTCGATGCCGGCGGCCTTGCCCGCGTCGGCGAGCCAGTCGCCCCAGTCCTGGGTCGACAGCCCGACGTCCACGGAGCGGCTGTGCGCCACCGCGGCCAGCGGCAGGCCCACGAGCCCCAGGGTCACCGAGAGGCCGGCGCCCACGGCGGCGCCCCCGAGCAGCGGCCGGCGCTCGAATCGGCCGATGAGGCGGCGCGGTGGCCGGACCGCCAGCAGGGTCAGCGTGCCGCCGCTCAGAGCGAGCCCGGCGAGCCCCAGCCACCTCTGCACATCCCGATAGTCATGAGCCTTTGCCAGCTGGGCATGGCTGAAGTAGGTTGTCTCGGAGACCGGCGCCGGCTCGATGATGCCGCTCCGGGGTCGGAGGATCCACGTGGCCGC
This sequence comes from Thermoleophilaceae bacterium, assembly GCA_045805365.1. Lineage (GTDB taxonomy): Bacteria > Actinomycetota > Thermoleophilia > Solirubrobacterales > Thermoleophilaceae > DASXBA01. The sequence continues at coordinate 4,042 of JBJMLJ010000569.1, read as the reverse complement.
CCCCGCGGCGACGACCGCCGCCAATACAGCCAGCGGCAGCCGCGAGCGATGACCCTCCATTCCCAGCGAACTGTAATCAGCAAGGTGCGCAAGCCCGAGAAGACGCCGGGCCGGCTGGCCCTGGTCTCCGACGTTCACGGCAACCTGCCGGCGTTCAAGGCCGTCCTCGAGGACATCCGCAAGGAGGAGGCCGACGAGATCTGGTGCCTCGGCGACCTGGTCGGCTACGGCGCCCAGCCCGAGGAATGCGTCGCGCTCGCCCGTGAGGAGTGCACGGTCTGCCTCGCGGGCAACCACGACCTCGTGGTCACGGGCGGCATCGACATCCGGGACTTCTCCCGCAGCGCCGCCGTCGCGGCCCTGTGGACACGTGACCACATGGGCAAGGAGGCCACCGACTGGCTCCGCGACCTCGACCCGATGGACGACGCCCACGACCTGGGCCTGTACCACGCATCCCCGCGGGACCCGATTTGGGAGTACGTCCTCTCCACCGGGCAGGCCGACGAGTGCATGAGGCTGATGCAGCCGCGGGTGGGCGCCGTCGGCCATTCCCACGTGGCGCTCTTCTTCCACAAGAACGACACGCCGCACGTCGTGGGCTCGCAAACCCCCGGCGGAACCCGACTCGTGATGTCCGACGGGCGCTGGCTGATCAACCCCGGCGGTGTCGGCCAGCCACGCGACGGGGACCCCCGCGCGGCGTGGCTCCTGCTAGACACAAAGACATGGACCGCCACCTGGCGGCGCGTCGAATACCCGATCGACGAAGCCGCGAAGGCGATCGAAGAGGCCGGCCTCCCTACGGTCTTGGGAGAACGGCTCTACAGCGGACAGTGATCATCCGGACAGACATTCCAGGCAAGCGATTGCTTGCCGCCATCGCCTGCGGCGCGGCGCTGGTCGCCGCCGGCTGCGGCTCGAACGACAAGGGCAAGCAGCTGCCCCGGTCATCGGTGGCCGAGCTGAACACCTCCCTTGACTCGATCCAGCGGCGCTTCAAGGCGGGCGACGGCGCCTGCCAGGACATCACCGAAGGCAGCGACACCGACGTCTCCGCCGTCCAGACGAAGATCGACGCCCTGCCGTCGAACGTCGACAAGGACGTCCGCGACGCGCTCGAGAAGAGCTTCAACCACCTGTTCGACCTCGTGAAGCAGGAGTGCAGCAACACCCAGACCGAGACGAACAGCACGCCGGCGGAGACCAACACGACGCCCACGCAGACGACGCCCACGAACACACAGACCACCCAGACCCAGACGACGCAGACCCAGACGACCACGACCCCCTCGGGTGGGACCGGCACCGGCGGCGACAAGAAGGACAAGGGGAAGGGTAAGAGCAAGGGCGACGCGGGCGGGGACGGCAACGGGGGCGCCGCGGCGCCGGGGGGCGGCTGATGGCTTCTCCCACCGAGGTCGCCGGCCGCTACCGGATCGAGGGCCGGCTCGGCGCGGGCGGGATGTCGACGGTCTTCCGGGCCACCGACTCGGTCCTGGAGCGGCCCGTCGCGATCAAGCTGCTCGCCGAGCACCTGGCCGAGGACGAGGCCTTCGTCGCGCGCTTCCGCCGCGAGGCGCTGGCGGCGGCCAAGCTGATGCACCCGAACGTCGTCCAGGTGTTCGACTCCGGGCGCGATCCCGAGAGCGACCGCCACTACATCGTCATGGAGTACGTCGACGGGCCCTCCTGCGCCGACCTGCTTCGCGAGCACAAGAGGCTGGAGATCGACGAGACGGTGGCCATCGTCCGCGACGCCTGCCAGGCGCTCGACTACGCCCACCGGGCCGGGGTGATCCACCGCGACGTCAAGCCCGGCAACCTGCTCGTGGCAAGCGAGACCGGCACCATGAAGCTGGCCGACTTCGGCATCGCCAAGGCGGCCGAGCAGACCCGCATCACCCAGGTCGGATCGGTGCTCGGCACCGCCGCCTACCTCTCCCCCGAGCAGGCACGCGGCGACGAGGCCGGCCCGGAGTCCGACATCTACTCGCTCGGCGTCTGCGCCTACCAGTTCCTGACCGGCCGACTGCCGCACGAGTACTCGTCGCTCACCGAGCTCGCGCTCAAGCAGCAGGAGGAGAGCGTCGAGCGGATCGCGACCTATCGACCGGACGTACCGCCCGAGCTCGACGCCGCCGTGCGGGTCGCTCTCGAGCGGGCGCCCGAGACGCGCTACGGGAACGCCCTGGAGATGGCCCGCGCGGTCGAGGCCGGCCTCCACGGCGAGGCGACGGCGGCCACGCGTGCGCTCGACGGGCCCGACCGCCAGGCCACCCAGGTCCTCCAGGACGTCACCGCCATGACCCAGGCCCTGCGTACGCGCCAGGAGCGCCAGCCCCCGCGCACGGCGGCCCCGCCGCGCCGCATGCCCGACGAGCGTGGGCAGGCGCAGAAGAAGCGCCGCAGCCCGTGGGTCGCCTTCCTCGGCTTCCTGGCGCTACTGGCGGCGATCGTGGTGCTGGCGATCGTGCTGTTGACGGCGAACAGCCCCGGCCCCAGCCCGGTCGACAAGGGCGACGTACAGCACCAGATCGACGGCGTCCGTCAGTTCCTTCAGGACCACACGCAGCACTAGCCGGCGAGCACCCGCTCCACATGGTCGCCGAGCCGGCCGGCCGCGATCGCCTCGCGGATCGCTCTCATCAGCGCGGCCATGAAGGTGAGGTTGTGAACCGTGACGAGCCGCATGGCGGTCGGCTCGTTCGCCCGCGCCAGGTAGTGCAGGTAGCCGCGCGTGTGCTCGCGGCAGGCCGGGCAGGGGCAGCCCTCCTGGATCGGCTCGCGGCTGCCGCGGGAAGCGGCGCGGGTCAGGTCGAGCCGCCAGCGGGACCGCGGGTCGGGCACCAGCGCGGTGCCGTGGCGGCCGAGCCTGGTCGGCGTGGCGCAATCGAACAAGTCGATCCCGGCGGCCACCGCGTGTAGGACGTCGTCCACGTCGCCGATCCCGAGCAGGTGCCGGGGGCGCTCCTCGGGCAGCCCGCGCAGCGACCACTCGACCACCTGGCGCATCTCGTCCTTGTCCTGGCCGAGGGAGCCGCCGACGGCTATGCCGTCCAGCGGCGCCGCGACCAGCCGCTCCACGGCCTCGACCCGGAGGTCCTCGTAGACGCCGCCTTGGACGATCCCGAACAGCAGCTGGCCGTCGGGCGCATGCTCCGAATGCCAGGCGACACAGCGGTCGAGCCAGCGGTGCGTGCGCTCGAGCGAGCGCTGGGTGTAGTCGCGGTCCACGTGATAGGGCGTGCACTCGTCGAACGCGAGCGCGATGTCCGACCCCAGCGCCGCCTGGATCTCCATCGAGGTCTCCGGCCCCATGAACCGCTCGGAGCCGTCCAGGTAGGAGCGGAAGCGGACGCCCTCCTCGTCGATCGACAGCACCATCGACTCCCGCGCCGCTCGGGGTGACGCCTTCGGCCCACCCCTCGCGCCGGACCGCCGCTTGATCTCCTCGGCGACGGAGCCGTGGCCCATGGAGAACACTTGGTAGCCGCCGGAGTCGGTGACGATCGGCCGCCGCCAGGCCATGAACTCGTGCAGCCCGCCCATCTCCTCGATGTGCTCGTGGCCGGGCTGGATGAAGAGGTGGAAGGTGTTGCCGAGCACCATCTCGTACCCGAGCTCGGCGACCTCGGCGGCGTGGAGCGTCTTGACCGTGGCCGTCGAGGCGAGCGGCACGAACGCCGGCGTGTGGACGTCGCCGTGAGGGCAATGAAGAACGCCCGCGCGGGCTGCCCCGTCGCGGGCGTCGATCTGGAACGTCGGCGGCGGCACCGGTCGAGCGTAGCCCGCTGGTGCCGCCGGCCGCCTCTTCTGGCTGCTTGCGGCTACTTGTCCTCGGCCGTGCCCTCGACCGCCGGCTGGGAGCCGTTGCCGGCGCCGGCCTTGATGGCCACGCGGCGCGGCTTGCGCTCCTCCGGCTTCGGGATCCGGACCTCGAGCACGCCCTTGTCGAACCCGGCCTCGACGGCATCCGCGTTGATGCCCTCGGGCAGGCTCAGCGAGCGGCTGAAGCGGCCAAAGGAGCGCTCGACGCGAT
>JBJMLJ010000568.1:0-2455 GCA_045805365.1 Thermoleophilaceae bacterium | reverse complement strand
GCATGCGCCCCTGGCTCGGGCTCGCCGGCTCCCTGGCCGTCGCCGGTGCGTCGCTTCTCGTCGTCAGGGCCCTGAGCTACGACGCCTGGGGCTGGCTGCTCTGGGGTCGGGAGATCGCGGGCCGGCTCCCGTTCACCACCAGCGAGTACCCGACCTGGAAGCCGCTCGCCGCCCTCGTCGCGGCCCCGCTCGCGGCTCTCGGCTCAGCGGGACCGCTGCTCTGGCTTCTGCTCGCCCGCTTCGGGGCGGTCCTCTCGGTCGTCCTCGCCTACCGGCTCGCAAGCCGCGCGGCCGGACGCGTCGCGGGCGCCATCGCCGCGGTCTCGCTCCTGCTGGTGCCGGACTGGCTCTTCCAGGCGGGGGTGGGCGGCTCCGAGCCGCTCCTCACGGCTCTTCTCCTGGTGGCCGTTGACCGCCACGCCGCGCGGAAGGACCCGGCCGGCTTCGCGCTCGTGCTGGCGGCGGCGCTGCTGCGGCCCGAGGCATGGCCCCTGTTGCTCGGGAGCGCGGCGGTCACCTGGCGGCGGCACCCGCGGGCCCGACCTCTGATCGCGGCCGGAGCGCTGGCGGTGCCGGTGCTCTGGTTCGGCGGCGACTACCTCGGCTCCGGGCACCCCTTCGAGGGCGGGCACCTGGCGCGCATGAGCCGCGAGGCGATGCTGCTCCAGCGCGGAGACGAGCCCGCCCCGCTCGACGTCCTGGGCCGTGCCGCGCTGACGCTGCCCCTCGCCCTGCTTCCGGGCATACCGGTCGCGATGGTGGAAGGCTGGAGGCGGCGGGACCCGATCGTCCTCGCCCTCGGGGCGGGCGGCCTGCTCTGGCTCGCGGAGGTGGTCTGCCTGGCGGCACTCGGCTACGCGGGCGTGCCGCGCTTCCTCTTCCCGGGGGCGGCCGCCCTCGCCGTGGTCGGCGCCGCCGGGACCGTCTCCCTGCTCCGCCAAGCCGCCGCGCGCCCGCCGATCCGCGTTGGGCTCGTCCTGGCCCTCGTCGCGCTGGCGCTTCCCTCCATTCCGCGGCTGTCCCAGGCGCGACAGCAGGTCGCCAGGCTCGAGGACCGCGGCGACCTGGAGCAGAGCCTCGATCGCCTGCTCGCTCGCGCCCCGGGTGGCCCGCTACGCGGCTCGCCGGATCTGAGCGCCGAGGGGGTCGCCCTCACGCCACTCGCCTGGCACCTCGACGTCCTGCCGCGCTCACTCCGCGGGTCGCGCATGCCGGGCCTGCGGGTGGCCATGCGCGACCGCCGCTGGACCCCGTTCATGCGCGAGGTTCGCCGCCGCCGCCTGCGGGCGCGGACCATCTACCGTGACGGCCGCGTGTTCCTGATCTCGACGGAGCGCCAGTAGCGCCTTGACGCGCCACGCGGTCCTCCCGGTCGTCCTGGCGGCCGCGTTCCTGGGCGGCTGCTCGGCGGCGCATCACGCCGCCCGGGCGCACGCGCGCCCGCGCGCGAGGCAGAAGCTGACCGTCCGGACGCTGGGCCGGCTCCCGGCTCCGCTTCAGCTCCCCGCGGCCGCGCCGCTTCCGGGGGGACGCGTGCTGGTGCTCGGCGGGCTCAGCGCGGCGGACACCTCGCTCGACCAGATCCTCGAGCTGCGCGACGGGCGGGCGGGCGCGGTCGGCCACCTGCCCACGGCGCTGCATGACGCCGCCGCGGCCGCGATCGGCTCCTCGGTCTACCTCTTCGGCGGCGGCGAGAGCGCCGGCTCGAGCGCCGACATCGTCTTGGTCGGTGCGACGGGTGAGGCGACGACCGTGGGGCGGCTACCGGCCGCCGCCTCGGACGTCGGGGCGGCGACCATCGGCGGGACCGCGTACGTCGTCGGCGGCTACACGGGCGTGCAGCCGTTGCGCTCGGTGGTGGCCTGGCGGCCGGGATCGCGGCCACGGACCGCGGCGACCCTCCCCCAGCCTCTCCGCTACGCGGCCGTCGCGGCCGTCGGCGGCAGGCTGCTCGTCGCCGGCGGCACGAGCGGCAACGCCCTGACGGCGGCCATCGTCAGCGTAGACCCGGCAGCCGGGCGGGCAGGACGCGTGGGCTCCCTGCCGACCGCTGTCACCCACGCGGCGGGGGCGTCGCTCGGCGGCAGCCTCTACGTCGTGGGCGGCCGGCGCTCGCTGCTCGGCCGGCCGACCCGGACCGTGCTGGGCGTGGACCCGGTGAGCGGGCGGACCTGGGTAGCGGGCCGGCTCCCGTATGCGCTCTCCGACGCCGCCGCGGTAGCGCAGGGGAGCCGGATACTCGTCGTCGGCGGCCGCGATGCGGCGGGCCGCGCCCGCGACGAGGTCCTCGCGCTGGAGCCGCGGCGCTAGGGCTTCGTCACCGAGGTGAGGACGTTGGTCTCGCTGCCGCCCTTGACGGTCTCCTCGTCGACCGTGCCGATGCCGCGCACGTAGTACTTGTGGTCGACGACGCCGGGCTCGAGCGGCGTCATCTCCTGCGTGAGCATCGCCGCTC
>JBJMLJ010000567.1:0-1853 GCA_045805365.1 Thermoleophilaceae bacterium | reverse complement strand
CTCGACGAGCGAGGCGCTGCTCGCCGAGATCCTCGACGGCTGGTTCGAGGGCGAGCCGAGCGCCGAGCCCGACGACCGGGCCAACGTCGAGCACGTGGACGCGATCGGCTAGCCGGCGTACGCGCCGTTACCGGCGTGCGTGGAAGACGCGAAGCGCGGAGACTCGACGGCCGCCTCCATCCACGCCTACCGCCACCGCGACGTAGCGCCCGCCACGGCGCAGCCGGTGGCGGAGTCGCACTGCCACGACCCGGCGGGCCGTCCAACCTATTGCGCGCTCGGCCTGGATTGTCGGGTCTCACGGCCGCGGCCGGGCGGCCGCTAAGCTAGGTCGCGTGCGTGCCGCCCGCAGGATTGGCGGTTTTTTCGTGGGCCTCTTGATCGCCACGACGGCCGTTGCCCCCACTGCGAGCGCCGGAATCCCCGGCGTCGAGCACCTGAAGTACCGCGCCGGGCCGTTCCACATCAACCCGGGCCAGAACCGGATCGCGTTCGCGCCGCTCACGGAGAAGCCGCCCGAGGACGGCTACATCACCTCGATCAAGGCCAACCTGAGGCGGAAGTCGGACAACTCGATTCCGCGGGTGGACGTGCTCCATCTCCACCACGGCGTCTGGTTCTCGTTCCGCTGGGGGATCTTCTTCGCCTCCGGCGAGGAGAAGACGACGATGAGGCTGCCGCCCGGCTACGGCCTGCCCTACAAGGCGAGCGACGTCTGGATCCTCAACCACATGATCCACAACCTGCTGCGCAAGCCGGACGACGTCTACCTCACCTACGACCTGGGCTTCATCCCGGCGAGCTCGCCGGCGGCCGCGCACATCCGCTCGGTCCGGCCCATCTGGACGGACGTGGAGAGCGGCCACATCTACCCGGTCTTCAACGTGCCCCTGCGCTCCGGGCCCGGCGGTCGCTTCACCTTCCCCAACGACGCGCGCGACCCCTACAAGGGCGGCCGTCGGCTCAATCAGACCCCGATCACCCACGACGGGGTGCTTGTCGCCACGGCCGGGCACGTCCACCCGGGAGGGCTGCACACGGACCTGTACCTCAAGCGCACGGGGGCGCGCGTGCCCGGCGCGCACTGCTCGCGCCTGCACAGCCGCAGGGCGCGCCGCCGCTGCCGCGCCAAGGCGCCGCGAGGACGAGGCGACGAGGTCCACCTCTTCCGCTCGAACGCCCACTACTACGAGCCCGCCGGACCGGTGTCCTGGGACATGTCGATGACCGCCACCCGGCGCAACTGGCGCGTGAAGGTCAAGCGCGGCGACGTGCTCAGGACGACCGCGACCTACAACACGATCCGTGGCGCCTGGTTCGAGTCGATGGGGATCATGCTCGTGTACGAGGCGGACTCCGGGCCGGGGCACAATCCGTTCAAGACAAGGGTGGACCTCCCCGGCCGCGTCACGCACGGCCACCTGCGCGAGAACAACAACCACGGCGGCAAGCGGACGGCGCTGCCGGATGCGACGCGTGAGCGCTCGGGGGTCTCCGACCCGAGCGTCGTCAGCATCAGCGACTTCCGCTTCAGGTTCGGCGACCTGAGACGCTCGGGCGTCGCCGGCCGCCCGCCGATGATCAGACGGGGCCACTCGCTCCTGTTCGTCAACGGCGACGACTCGAAGGGGATCTACCACTCGATCTCCGCTTGCCGGGCGCCGTGCAACCGCTCCACCGGCATCGCCTACCCCGTCGAGAACGGCCGCGTGGCGTTCGACTCGGGCCAGCTCGGCGACCGCCTGCCGGCCACCGGCCGGCGCAGGTGGAGGACGCCGCGGAAGCTGCCGCCGGGCACCTACACGTACTTCTGCCGAATCCACCCCTTCATGCGGGGAGCGTTCAGGGTCGAG
>JBJMLJ010000566.1:0-7741 GCA_045805365.1 Thermoleophilaceae bacterium | reverse complement strand
GTGAGCATTGGCTGGTGAATCACTGCGCGTAGTCGCGGGCAACGCGGCTGGCAAGGAGATCGAGCTCGACAGCGAGTTTCTGATCGGCCGCGCCGCTGACAAAGAGGAAGGAAAGCTCGGCGACGATCCGGAGATCTCGCGGAGCCACGCGCGGATCTCTCGGCGCGCCGGCGATCAGCTGGCCATCGAGGATCTCGGGTCCACGAACGGCACGTTCGTGAACGGCAAGAAGGTCGAAGGCGCCCAGGTCTTGAGCGCCGGCGACACGATCAAGGTCGGGACGACCACTCTTCAGGTTCTGAGCCCCGAGGGCGAGGCGCCGCAGGCGACCGCTTTCTCCGCAAGCCCGCCGCCGCCTTCACAGGCGACCAAGGCGACCGGCACGCCGACGCCCGCGCCGCCTCCACCCCCGGCAGCGGCCCCGCCGCCACCGTCGGCACCGCCGCCCACCGGGGCTCCGCCTCCGGCGGCACGTCCACCCGTGGGCGCTCCGCCCCCGGCCGGCCCGCCGCCGGGCGCACCCGTGCGGCCCGGGCCCCCCGGCGCCCCGCCACCGGGCGCACCGCCCCGGGGTGTTCCCCCTTCGCCTGGGCGGCGCGGCGGCTTCCCGGTCGTTCCCGCCGTGATCGGCGGGCTGGTGCTGATCGCGATCATCGTCGTCGCGGTCGTGCTGCTCGCCGGCGGCGGTGGCAGCAACACAAAGTCGACCAAGGCCATCATCAAGGACAACCAGAAGACCCTCGCCCTCGTGGACACCAAGACGCCCGTGTTCAAGAACGGGAAGACGGTGACCCAGGCCGGCGGCGGCAGCGGCATCGTCGTCGACGCCAAGAAGGGCTACGTGCTGACCAACCAGCACGTCGTCGCCGGCGCCACCTCGATCAAGGCCACCGTCGGCACGACCGAGGCCAATGCCTCGGTGCTCGGCCAGGCTCCCTGCGAGGACCTCGCGGTGCTCCAGCTGAAGCCGGTTCCGCCCGGTCTCCAGTCGGCCAAGCTCGGCACCTCGACCAAGGTCACGAGCGGCGACAAGGTCGTGGCCATGGGCTATCCCGGGTCGTTCCAGTCGACCCGGACCCTGACCGGTACCGACGGCACTGTGTCGTCCGGCGTCGCCGCCGGCACGATCAGCAACGACCTACCCAAGTATCCTGCGCTGATTCAGCATTCCGCTCCGATCAGCCCGGGCAACTCGGGCGGCCCGCTCTTCAACGACAAGGGCGAGGTCGTGGGAATCAACACACTGGGATCGACGGGCACCAGCCAGAACCAGAACGGGGCCATCGCGATCTCCCGTGCCCGGTCGCAGCTGCCCGACCTGGAGGCGAACCGGGATTCCGGCTACGTCGGCTGGCAGCTCGAGACGATCAAGGGGAGCCTCCTGAGCAGCTTCGGGCTCACCCACCACGGCAACACGCTGTTCGTGGACTCGGTCGACCCGGGCTCCCCGGCGGACAACGCCAAGCCCGGCAAGCTGGTCGGTACGGACACGATCGAGAAGATGGAGGGCAGCCCGGTCAAGAGCGTCGCCGACACATGCGACATCCTCGGTTCGCACTCGTCCGGCGATCGGATCTCGATCGAGGGCGAGACCCTGTTCAACGCCCGGTACCTCCCGTACACGGTCCACGTAACCCTGAAGTAGAGAGGGAAAGGCAGCCGGGTGGCCTCAGCCGACTCAGGAGTACTCGAGAAGGGCACGACCCTTGCCGGGTACCGCATTGACGGAATCCTCGGGCAAGGCGGCATGGGCGCCGTCTACGAGGCCACCCAGCTGTCCCTCGACCGCGTCGTGGCGCTCAAGGTGCTGGCCGCGCACCTGAGCGACGACCCCTCGTTCATCACCCGGTTCCAGCGCGAGGGGAAGATCCAGGCGGGCATCGACCACCCGCACATCGTCACGGTCTACGACTCGGGCCAGAGCGACCGCGGCTTCTTCATCGCGATGCGGCTCGTGCGGGGTCCGAACCTGAAGGACCTGATCGTCGCGCGCGAGCTCGACGCCGGCCGGACGCTGCGGATCGTGACGCCCGTGGCCGAGGCCCTCGACGCCGCCCATCACGCCGGCCTGATCCACCGGGACATCAAGCCGCAGAACATCCTGGTCGGCGGCCGCGACCAGGCCTACCTGGCCGACTTCGGCCTCACCAAGGCCTCGGGCGACAAGGGGCTCACGAAGACCGGCCAGTTCGTCGGCACGCTCGACTACATCTCGCCGGAGCAGATCCGCGGCGAGCCGGCCACCAAGGAGAGCGACGTCTACGCGCTGGCCGGGGTGCTCTACGAGTGCCTGAGCGGCATCGTGCCCTACCCCAAGGACTCCGAGGCCGCCGTCCTCTACGCGCACATGGCGGACCCGCCGCCGCGGCTGAGCGAGCATCGCCCCGACCTGCCGGTCTCGATCGAGCAGGTGCTCGTAAAGGCGATGTCCAAGGAGCCGGGCGACCGCTTCCACAGCGCCGGCGAGCTGATGCACGAGGCCAACCGGGCCTTCAGCCGCCGCACGCGCGCGGCCTTCAGCCCGCCGGGACCGATCGAGACGCCGCAGGAGACGGGCATCCGGCCGGCTGAGGAGGCCGTCGACACGCGGGAGGGCCAGACCCAGCCGCCGCCCGACGAGACGATCACCGCGCCGCAGCAGCCCGAGACGGCTCCCGCCGCGGGCGCCGTTCCCGACGTCACGAGGGCGGGCGCCGCGCCACCGGAGACCCAGGCTCCGCCGCCTGACACCGAGCCCCTTCCGGCCGAGACCATCGCGCCCGCTCCCGACGAGACGCGCATAGGCCCCGGCGAGACCCAGGTCGGCCCCGGCGAGACCCAGGTCGGCCCCGGCGAGACCCAGGTCGGCCCGGGCGAGACCCAGGTCGGCCCCGAGGCAACCCGCGCGGCGCCCCAGCAGCCGACGCCGGTGCCCGCAGCGGCCACAGCCGCGGCGGCGACCGCTGCCTCGGTTCCGGGCGCCCCGGCGCAGGCGACGCCCCCGCCGCCCGCCGCCGCTCCACCGGCACGGCGCGGGGCACCGGTCATCCCGCTCATCCTGGGGGCCGCGCTGATCCTGGCCATCATCGGCTTCATCGTCGGCCACTCTGGCGGCGGCAAGAGCACGCCGGCCGGGACCAAGACCGTCAGCTCCGGCCCGGTGGACCTGGCGGCCCCGAGCGACTGGACCCGCTCGGCGGGCCCGGCGCAGATCCCCGGGCTCGACTTCGGCAAGGACGGCTTCACCGTGACGCCCTCGGGCGGCGCCGACAGCGGCACCCTGACGATCGGCGTCACGAACGGCACCGGGACGTCGATGCTCCCCGCTTCGTTTACGAGCAAGCTCGGCAGCAAGCCGCCGACGAACGACGGCGTCCGGCTCGGCGACCTCGAAGCGCTCCGCTTCAAGGGGCTGAAGCCGCAGGGCTTCTCGTCGCAGAGCCTGACGGTCTACACCTCGCCGACCACCGAGGGCGCGCTCACCTTCGCCTGCGCCGCCCCCACTGCCAAGGCGACGAAGTTCCTGCCCGACTGCGAGAAGGTCGCAGCGGCGGCGACGCTCGCCTCCGGGAAGCCCTACCCGCTCGGTAACGACGACACCTACTCGTCCGACGTGACCGACGCGATCAACAGCCTGAACTCGCAGCGCAGCTCCGGCGTCAGCGCCATGAAGAAGGCCAAGTCCGGGAGCTCGCAGGCCAAGGCGGCCACGTCGATCGCCAACGCCTACGGGAGTGCTGCCAGCAGCCTCGACGGTACGCAGGTCAGCCCGCAGTTCGCGGGCCAGAACGCCAAGCTGGTCGCGGCGCTGAAGAAGGCGCAGGGCGCCTACAAGTCGCTCTCGTCGAACGCGAAGAAGGGCAGCAAGAGCGGCTACAGCAAGGCCAGCAAGAACGTCAGCAAGGCTGAGTCCCAGGTCAACAAGGCCCTGAGCGCCCTCAAGGGCGGCTGATCCCGCTTCAGCTGGTCCGCTGCTCCGGCGAGTCGCTGAGCGCCTCGTCGGCGTCGCGGTAGGCGCGCGAGAAGACGATCTTCCCGTCCTTGATCGCGAACAGCCAAGCGGCCGGCGACTCGACCTCCGCCCCGCTCTCCCTGCCGATCGAGCTCCAGCGGCCGGTCACGAGGATGCGGTCGCCGAGGTCGCGGATCTCGTCGGGCTCTAGTCGCAGCTCCTCCCAGACGTCCGCGAAGCTGGAGAAGTACTCGCGGATGCCGGAGTGGCCGCGGTAGGCCTTGCCCTGGACGAGCTCGGAGGTGAGCGACGACATGTCGGCGTCCGGGTGGTAGGCGTCGAGCACGGCCTGGACGTCCCGCCGGTTGATGGCGTCGAACACCTGGCGAACGAGCTGGACGTCCTGTTCGCTCACCGGGCCAGCCTAGCGAGCCGACTATCCTGCGACTCCGCTATGGAGACGGCAGAGCGCGCCATCCGCCCGGCGGCCGACTGGCGGCCGGCCGGCGAGTACGAGGACATCCGCTACGAGGTAGCGGAGGGGATCGCCAAGATCACCATCGACCGCCCGGAGGTGCGGAACGCCTTCCGCCCGGAGACGCTGATCGAGCTCTCCGACGCGCTCGAGCGCGCCCGCGAGGACACGTCGATCGGAGTCATCGTCCTGACGGGCGCGGGCCCGCTCGCCTTCTGCTCCGGCGGCGACCAGCGCGTTCGCGGCGACACCGGCTACGTGGCCGGCGGCGCCAAGGTGGGCCGCTTCCACGTCACCGACCTGCACATCCAGATGCGGCGGCTGCCGAAGCCGATCGTGGCGATGGTGGCCGGCTACGCGGTCGGCGGCGGCCACGTCCTGCACGTGGTCTGCGATCTCACGATCGCCGCCGACAACGCGCGCTTCGGCCAGACCGGACCGCGCGTCGGCAGCTTCGACGGCGGCTTCGGCGCGGCGCTGCTGGCCGAGCAGGTGGGCCAGAAGAAGGCCAAGGAGATCTGGTTCCTCTGCCGCCAGTACAACGCCGAGGAGGCCCTGCGGATGGGGCTCGTGAACACCGTCGTGCCGCTCGAGGAGCTCGAGGAGGAGACCGTCCGCTGGTGCCGCGAGATGCTCGCGCTCTCGCCATTTGCGCTGCGGCTGCTCAAGGCGAGCTTCAACGCCTCCGAGGACGGGCTCGCCGGGCTCCAGCAGCTCGCCCACGACGCCAACCTCCTCTTCTACGGCAGCGAGGAGGCGCAGGAGGGGCGCGACGCGTACATGGAGGGCCGCAAGCCGGACTTCGGGAAGTTCCCAAGGCGGCCTTGAGCGGCTCCCGCGCCGCCCAGCTGCCCCGCGGGACCCTGCGGCTGTGGGTCGTCGCCGCCCGGCCCCGCACCCTCCCGGCGGCCGTCTCGCCGGTCCTGGTCGGCACCGCCCTGGCCGGCACCGAGGACGTCTTCCACCCGCTGCGGTTCGTCGCGGCTCTTGTGGGAAGCATCTTCATCCAGATCGGCACGAACCTCTCGAACGACTACTCCGACGCCCGACGCGGCGCCGACACCGAGGACCGGCTCGGCCCGGTGCGCGTCACCGCCGGCGGGCTGATGCCGCCGAGCACCGTGCTCGTCGGGACGTACGTGGCCTTCGGCATCGCCGTCGCCGCGGGGGCCTACCTCACCGCCGTGGCGGGCTGGCAGCTGCTGGTCGTCGGCGTCGCCTCGATCCTCGCCGGCGTGCTCTACACGGGCGGTCCGCGGCCCTACGGCTACGAGGGGCTCGGGGAGCTGTTCGTGTTCCTGTTCTTCGGCCTGGTGGCGGTGGTCGGCTCCTACTACGTGCAGGTGGAGGACCTGCGCTGGGAGGCGTTCGCGCTTGCGGCGCCGGTCGGCCTGCTCGCCGCGGCCATCCTCGTGGTCAACAACGTGCGCGACATCGAGACCGACCGCCGCGCCGGCAAGCGGACCCTCGCGGTCAAGCTCGGCCGCGACAGGGCCAGGCGCCTGTACGAGCTGATGCTGCTGGTCGCCTTCGCGGCGCCCGTGGCGATCTGGCTGGCCGGCGGGCTGTCCGCCTGGCTGCTCCTCGCGTTCGCCGCGCTGCCGCTGGCGCCGCCGCTCGTCCGCACCGTGCGGACGCGGACGGATGGGCCGGCCCTCAACGGTGCGCTGGCCGGCACCGGGCGCCTGCTGGCCGTCTTCTCCGTGCTCCTCTCCGCCGGCGTCCTGCTCTCGTGAGGCGCTCACTCTTGCGCCTGTCCATCCCCCTGCGGGAGCCGTTCGTCACGGCGGGCGGGGTGGTGCAGTCGCGCGAGCTCGCGGTGATCCGCCTCGAGGACGACGACGGCAACCTCGGCTTCGGCGAGGCCGCGCCGCTCGAGCCCTACGACGGGGTCACGATCGACGACGTCTGGGAGGCGCTCCGCGAGGGGCCGCCGCCCCGCGGCGCCCCGCCGCCGGCCCGCGCCGCGTGGGAGCTCGCGGAGCTGGACCTCCAGGCTCGCCGCAGGGGGCGTCCGCTGGGCGAGCTGGGCCCCGATGCCATTCCCGTCAACCAGACGCTCGCGGCCGGGCCCCCGGACGAGACCGCCGGCGCCGCTCGCGAGGGCATTCGCGCGGGCTACTCGTGCTTCAAGGTCAAGGTGGGCCTGCCGGACGACCGCGAGCGGGTGGCCGCCGTCCGCGAGGCCGTCGGCTCCTGGCCGGCCCTGCGGCTCGATGCCAACGGCGCCTGGGAGCCCGGGGAGGCGATCGAGCGCATCGCGGAGCTCGAGCCCTTCGACCTCCAGCTGGTCGAGCAGCCGTGCCGCACGCTCGAGGAGCTGGCGGAGGTGCGCCCGAAGGTCGGCGTCCCGATCGCGGCGGACGAGCCGATCGTGGGCGCCGACGACGTTCGCCAGGCGGCCGAGACCCGCGCCTGCGACGTGGTCAACGTCAAGCTCGCGGGGAGCGGCGGCTTCCTGCCCGCCCGGGAGGCCGTCCGCGAGGCGGCTCGCCACGGCGTCCGGGCCTTCCTCTCGAGCACCCTCGACGGCCCCTGGGGAATCGCGGCCGCCCTCCAGCTAGCCGCCGCCGAGGGGATCTCTCTGGCCTGCGGACTGGGAACGCTGGAGCTGTTCGACGCCCGGATCGCCCGGGTGCTGGGCCGGCCGCAGAACGGGCTGCTGGCGGTGCCGCAGGGGCCGGGCCTGGGCGTCGAGGTGGACGATGCCGACCTGGCGGCCGTCACCGTGGATCGCGTCGATTGAGGTTCTGGAACTAGGAACTAGGAACCAGGGCTTGACCTTCTGCCGTTCCTAGCGCCTAGCGCCTAATACTCCGGCGGCGGCGGAATCGGCGCCCCGCTACGTAGCGCCTCCACGACCGCCGCTGCATCGGCCTCCTTGTACTCCTCCCCGTACACCGCCCCTTCGCGCCTCGGCGCCTCCATCACCGCCGCGTCGGCCGTTCCGCCGATGTCGACGGGGACGAAGCCGGCGTCCTCGATCAGACCCGCCACTGTCGCCTTGGCGCCGGCGTCGTCGCCGCAGAGGAAGAGGACCGCGCGCTCGTCGCCCGTCCGCTCCGCGGCCTCGGCCTGGAAGCCCGAGGTCAGGGTGTTGAAGGACTTGACGTAGGCGGCGCCCGGCATGCGGGCGGCGTTCAGCTGGGCGGCGGTTCGGTCGCCCAGGTCC
The DNA here is from genome assembly GCA_045805365.1 of Thermoleophilaceae bacterium. Classification (GTDB taxonomy): domain Bacteria; phylum Actinomycetota; class Thermoleophilia; order Solirubrobacterales; family Thermoleophilaceae; genus DASXBA01. The sequence goes on along the minus strand of JBJMLJ010000566.1, from coordinate 163 downwards.
TCCCAGCCACCGGCGCCGAACTGGTTCGTCGTGTCGACGACGACCTTTCCCTCGAGCGAGCCCATCTGGGCGAGCGCGTCGTCGACGAGCGTCCACGGCACGGCCAGCATCACCACCTCGCCGAAGCCGACCGCCTCGGCGGGCGTGCCCGCGCTGCCGCCGG
>JBJMLJ010000565.1:0-5778 GCA_045805365.1 Thermoleophilaceae bacterium | reverse complement strand
TGATCGAGCGCCTTCGCCAGGCCGTCTCGCCGACCGGCGAGCTGAGCGAGCAGCTCGACGTCCTTCACCTCGACGAGCTGACACCGGAGCAACTCGAGCTCGAGGCCCGCGAGGCGGGGCTGCATCCGCTCGAGCGGCGGCGGGTGCCCGAGACCCGCGACTACCTGGGCTCGACGGTGGTGCTGCTCGCGTGACCGCGGTCCTGCGCGTGTGCGCGCTCTACCCGGAGCTGATGAACATCTACGCGGACCGCGGCAACCTGGCGGTGCTCCGGGCGCGCTGCGAGTGGCGCGGGCTTGGCTTCGAGCTGGCCGGCTCCACGCTGGCCGACAGTCTCGATCCGGACGCGCACGACCTCTTCTACATGGGCGGCGGCCAGGACCGCGACCAGGTGGCGGTCGCCCGCGACATGCTCGCCACGAAGCGCGATGCGCTCCACTCGGCGGCCGACAACGGCGCCGTGGTCCTGGCGGTCTGCGGCGGCTACCAGCTGCTCGGCAGCGGCTACGAGCTCGGCGACGAGGAGCTGCCCGGAGTCGGGCTGGTGGACCTGCGCACGGTCCGCGAGCCGGGCCCGCGCCTGATCGGCAACTGCGCGATCGAGGCCGACCTCGGAGACGGGCCGCAGGTGATCGCGGGCTTCGAGAACCACGGCGGCCGGACCTACCTCGGCGACGGGGAACGGCCGCTCGGCCGGGTGCTCAAGGGGCACGGCAACAACGGCCGCGACGGCACCGAGGGCGTCCACAGGGGCAACGTGATCGGCACCTACCTGCACGGCCCGCTGCTGCCGAAGAACGTCTGGCTCGCCGACCGGCTGATCGAGCTGGCGCTCGACATCGAGCTGGAGCCGCTGGAGGACGAGCTGGAGCGAGCGGCGCACGACAGCGCGCGCAGGGCGGCCGGCGTCTAGGACCTAGCTCTGGGCGGTGCCCAGGGCGCGCAGGACCTCCGCGACCGAGGTGACCCCGGTACCGATCTTCTCAAGCCCGTCCTGGCGCAGTGGGCGCGTTCCATGCTCGAGGGCGACCCTTCTGATGCTGGCGGCGTCCGCCTTGGCCAGCACCAGCTGCCTGATCTCGTCGTTGACCGCCATGACCTCGTACAGGCCGAGGCGACCGCGGTAGCCGGTGCCGCCGCAACGCACGCAGCCGCGGGGCTCGAACGCATCGATTCCCCTCGTCGCCTCGAACCCGTTCTCGACCAGCACCTTCGGCTCGAGGTGGAGCGGCTGCTTGCAGTCGCACAGGCGCCGCGCGAGGCGCTGCGCGACCACGCACTCGATCCCCGACGCCACGAGGAACGGCTCGATCCCCATCTCGATGAGGCGGGCCGGGGCCATCGGCGCCTCGCTGGTGTGGAGAGTGGAGAGGACGAGATGCCCGGTAAGGGCCGACTCGATCGCGATCTGCGCGGTCTCCCGGTCGCGGATCTCGCCGACCATGATCACGTCGGGATCCGCGCGGACCATCGACCGCAGCCCGGCGGCGAAGCTCAGGCCGGTCCGGGTGTTCACCTGGATCTGCTTGAGCCCCTCGAGCTCGAATTCGACCGGGTCCTCGATCGCGATCACCGTCTTGTCCGGCGTGTTCACGTCGGTGAGCGCGGCGTAGAGGGTGGTGGTCTTGCCCGAGCCGGTCGGCCCGGTGACCAGGACGGCGCCGTGGCGGCCGCGGATGGCGTTCTGGAACGGCTGGAGGTCATCGACCCGCATGCCGAGGTGGTCGAGCTGCATGACCATCCGCCCCTTGTCGAGGATGCGCATCACGATCGCCTCGCCTCGGACGACCGGCAGCGTCGCGGTCCGGATATCGACCTGGCGGCCCTCGACCGAGAGCCCGACGCGCCCGTCCTGCGGGAGGCGGCGCTCCGCGATGTCGAGCTCGGCCATGATCTTGACCCGCGACACGAGGCCCGGGACCAGCCCGCGCGGCACGGTGGTCGAGTCGACGACGACGCCGTCGACCCGGAACCGAACACGCATCTCGGAATTGCGCGGGTCGAAGTGGATGTCGGAGGCGCCTCGGGCCACGGCGTCGGCGATGATCGAATGGACCAGCTTCACCACCGGCGCCTCGTCTGCCGATTCACGCAGCTCGATGACCGCGTGCTCCTGGTCCGTCTCCTCCTCGACCTCGCTGACCGACTGGTCGAGCCGTGAGAGCTGGCCGATCAGCGCTTCCACGTCCTCCGGCGAGGCGACCGCGCGCCGGACCTCGTAACCGGTCTTCATGGCGATGTCATCGGCGGCGATGACGTTCGCCGGGTCGGCCGTCGCCACGAGCAGCGTGTCGCTGTCCATGAAGGCGACCGGCACGGACCTGTAGCGCTTGGCGGCGGTCATCTCGAGGAGGTTGGCCGCGCCCATGTCGACCTTGAACGCGTCGGCGTCGATGAAGTCGAGCCCGTTGCGCTCGGCGAGCGCGTGCGCGAGCTGACGCGAGTCGATCGCGCCGCTGTCCACGAGGACCTCGCCCGTCTGACGCTGGCTCGCGATGGCTTGCTGAACGGCCTTGTCGACAGTCTCCCGCTCCGCGTAACCCAGCTCGACCAGCACATCGCCGATACGGCGCTTCGAGCCCTGCCGTCGGGTGGGTGGGGTCAGCCCCGGGAAGGTGTCCTCCCGGACAGGGGCGACCGTCTCGCTGCCCGTGCTCATGGCCTTGTTATCGGCAGGACCGGGCTAGGGTTTGAGCGGTGGAGGCCTCGAAAATCGGCTTTGTCACCGGAGGCTCGGGGTTCATCGGCGGCGCTCTGATCCGGCGATTGGTGCGAGACGGTTGGCAAGTACGCGCCCTCGCCCGCTCCGAGGGGTCCGCCGAGCGGGTCAATGAGCTCGGCGCGGAGCCCGTCAGGGGCGATCTCGACGACCCCGATTCCATCCGCCGCGGCGCCGAGGGCTGCGAGCTCGCCTTCCATGCGGCGGCGGCCGTCGCCGACTGGGGCTCCCGGGACGACTTCGTGCGCGCGAACTTGACGGGCACGGAGAACGTGCTGGGTGCCTGCCGGGAGGCCGGCGTGCGCCGGCTGGTGCACGTGGGCACGGAGGCCGCGCTGATGGTCGGGCAGGCGCTCGTGAACGTGGACGAGACCGCGCCGCTGCGGCCCGACTCGAAGGCGCACTACTCGGCGACGAAGGCGATGGCCGAGCAGGCGGTGCGCGGCGCCGCCGGGGACGGCTTCGAGACCGTGGTCGTCCGCCCCCGCTTCGTCTGGGGGCCGGGCGACACGAGCGTCCTGCCCGGGATCGTCGACGCGGTCGAGAAGGGGAACTTCTCATGGGTCGGCGGCGGCCACCACCTGACCGAGACGACCCACGTCGACAACGTCGTAGAGGGGCTGGTGCTCGGCGCCGAGCGCGGCCGCTCGGGCGAGGCCTACTTCGTCACCGACGGCTCGCCCATCGAGTTCCGCGAGTTCGTCACCGAGCTGCTGGCGACCCGTGACATCGAGGCCCCCACCCGCAGCACTCCCCCAGCCCTCGCACGAGCCGCCGCCGCGACCTTCGAGACGGTCTGGCCGCTCCTCGGCCGCGACGGCCCCCCGCCCGTCACCCGTTTCGCCGTCTGGGTTTCCTCGCGCGAGTGCACGATCGACATCTCCAAGGCGCGCGACGAGCTCGGCTACGCCCCGGTGAGGACACGGGAGGACGGCCTGGCCGACTTACGCAAAGCTGCGTAACGCCTTAGCGCGTAGCCAGCCACTCCGCCAGGAACGGCTCGGCGATCCGGTATTCGCCGTTCTCCCGCAGCACGAGCTCCTCCCGCGTGAGCGCCTCGAGAGCCCTCTGCACGCTCGATGGCCCCGGCAGGCCGTGACGGCTGCGGTAGCCGCCGCTCAGCGGGCGGCCCCGCTCCGCCGCGAGCGCCTGAAGCACGAGCCGCTGCCCCTTGGCCGCCCGGTCCCAGATCAGGTCGAAGTGCGCGTTCTCCGAGCGCAGGACGTCCTCGAGGGCGGCGTCGAGCCGGCCCGGGCCGGCCTCCTCCCCATCCGGCGTCTCCTCCCAGAGGAAGTAGCAGAGCTCCTGCGTCGCGTAGGGGTGCCCGCGAGTGACCGCCAGCAGGGCGTCCGGGACGCCGGGATCCATTGTGCGCCCGGTCCGCTGGAACTGCCGCTCGATGTGCGTCCGGAACAGCGGCGGCGCGATCACGCCCAGCTCCACCTGTTTCGCGCTGCGCCAGAAGGGCTCGTTCCGGTCGTTGAAGATGCGCTCCATCATGTGGCGCTTGCTGCCCAGGTAGACGTGCGCGACGTCGGGCTGCTCCTGGAACGTGGATCGCAGCAGCCGCGGCAGGTGCGGATCGATCTCGACGATCTCCTGGAACTCGTCGAGCACCAGGGCGACCCGCCGGTTGCGCTCGGCGGCAAGTCGGGCGGGCAGCTGAAGCAGCCGCTCCAGCGTCGCGTCGACGTCCTCGGAACGCCTGCCGGCCGCGAAGCCGAAGCCGACCGACCCGTCCTGCGGGTCGACGGTGATGGTCGGCGTGATCCTCAGGCCGCTGAAGACCTGGAGGCGGTCCTTGGCGCGGAAGAGCGCGGAGGCGATCTCCTCGTGGATCGCCTTGGCGAGCTTCTCCGCGAGCCGTTCCTTCGTCGGCGTCGTCATCAGGTCGACCTGAGCCACGAGCACCTTCCGCTTGACGAGCTCCTGCCGCACCCGCCAGATCAGCGACGACTTGCCGTAGCGCCTCGGCGCGAAGATCACCACGTCCTGGCCGTTCAGGACGTCGGCGCGCAGCTCTCCGACCTCCCGCTCCCGGTCCGTGAACGCGTCATCCAGCGCCAGGGCGCCGTAGCGGAAGGGATTTACCTCATTACGCGTGATTGCGTTACGCAGTTTAGCGTAAGCGCTATCGACCGCTGGAGCCGAAGCCGCCCGCCCCGCGCGTGGTCGCCTCGAGCTCCTCGACTGCCTCGAGCTCCGGCGCCTCGAGGCGAACGAGCATCAGCTGCGCGATCCGATCGCCCGGCGAGACGTCGAACGTCTGCGAGCGGTCGGTGTTGAGGAGCAGCACGCGCACCTCGCCCCGGTACCCCGGATCGATCAACCCGGGCGCGTTGACGAGGGCGATCCCGTAGCGGAGCGCAAGCCCCGACCGCGGCAGGACGAGGCCCGCGTAGCCGTCCGGGATCGCGACCGCGATGCCGGTCCCGAGGCTCGCCCTCTCCCCCGGTCCGAGCACGGCCGCCTCGGCGGCCCGCAGGTCCAGCCCGGCGTCGCCGTCATGCGCGCGCGAGGGCGGCTCCGCGTCGTCGCGGAGAAGCGAATAGCGGAGCTTCACCCGCGCGGCCGCTGGCCGTTGGCCGCGAAGCGCTCGAACCTGGAAGCAGCGGCGGCGGGGACCCGGGCGCGCACGCGGACGCCGTCTGGCGTGTCCTGCCGCTCGAGGTCCCCGGCGAGCTCGTGCAGCTCCGACAGCCGCCCGCCCTCCTCGTAGGGGACGAGCAGGTCGACGGGCTCGAGGCTCGACAGGAAGCGGGCCTCGATCGCGTCGCGCAGCTCGTCGAGCCCCTGCCCCGTCTCGCCCGAGATCTGCGCCGCCCGCGGGTAGCGGTAGCGGAGCTCGCGGCGCCGCTCCTCGTCGAGCAGGTCGACCTTGTTCAGCGCCAGCAGCCGCGGCCGCTCGGCCGCGTCGATCTCCGCAAGCACGTCGTCGACGGCGGCCAGCATCTCCACGAGCTGATCCTCCGGCACCGACGCGTCCGCCACGTGCACGATCAGGTCGGCTCCCATGGCCTCCTCGAGCGTGGCCGAGAAGGCGTCCACGAGCTGGTGCG
>JBJMLJ010000564.1:0-3992 GCA_045805365.1 Thermoleophilaceae bacterium | reverse complement strand
GGTCAGGGCGGGCTGCGCCAGGTCGAGCTCGAAGTGCTCGCAGACGCCGAGCATCCGGTCGACGAATCGCTCCGGCAGCAGCACGTCGTCGTCGACCACGAGGATCCAGTCCTCGTCTCCGCGGGTCTCGAGCAGCGCGTTCAGGTTCTGGAACTTGCCGCCCCGGAGCTCGGCCGCAGAGCCGAGCTCGAGCCGCACGTCGTGGCGACCGGCGCGCAGCTCGCGCGCGGTGGTGTCGATCCGCTTCGAGTCGGGACGGTCGGCGGAGACCGCGAGCACGCGCCGGCGGGGCGGCTGCGCCGCGAGCTCGTCGAGCCGCCGCGGGACGCCGCGCAGCCGCAGCCACGCGTCGAGCGCGGCGTCCACGGCCCGCAGGGCCGGCGCCCTGCGGCCCACGTGCCCGACCTGCCCGGATAGGAACGTCTCCGGCGCCGGAGTGCTCAACGCCGTCGCACCGCCTCGACGGTACGGCCGAGGGAGTGCGCGCCCATGACGATGCCCTGAGGGCAGCCGCGGCGGAGCGTGTGCCAGCCGCAGCCGGCGAGCACCCGCAGCTCGTGGCTCAGCTCGGGCGCCCGGTCGCGACGGGCGTCGAAGGCGCGCAGCGCCCGGCCGCGCCGGTACGCGACGCGCACGAGCGACCGCAGCCTCGCGTCGTCCCCCGCACGCCGGTGGTCGAGCCCCGCCCGCGCCAGGTAGTAGACCGTCCCCCCGGCTGCCCGGAGGCGCTCGAGCCACTCCTCCTCGTCGCCGCCGCCCGCGATCCCCTCGTCGAAGATTCCGATGCGCTCGAAGGCGGAGCGGCGCACCGCCATGTTCGCGCCCCAGACGAGCTCGCAGGGACAGTCCTCGGGGCCCAGGTCGAGGACGGTGAGCGGCGGGTCCTCGCGGCCGCAGCCGCGCGGCGCCGGACCCTCGAAGCGGGCCCTGATCGGTCCGCCGAAGGCGTCGGCGTCGGGGTGTCGCTCGGCTCCCTCGGCGATCGCCCGCAGCCAGCCGGGCGGAGCCTGGACGTCGTCGTCCACGAAGGCGATCAGCTCGCCGGTCGTCGCCTCGACGCCAGCGTTGCGGGCGGCATTCAGGCCGCGCGCCGGGTCCAGCCGCAGCGAGGGCACGCCCATGCGCTCGAGGAGGCCCCGGGTCGCGTCCTCGGAGCCGTCATCGATGACCAGCAGCTCATGCGGCGGCGCCCCCTCCTGGGCCTGGAGCGAGGCGAGAGCAACCTCCAGATAGCCCGCGCGGCCCCGCGTAGGGAGCACGACTGACACGGCCGGGGGCTCCATGCGGCCGATACGTTAGCCGCGCTGATGCGCGTGCTCGTGCTCCACAACCGCTACCGGATCGAGGGCGGCGAGGAGCGCTCGGTCGAGCTGCAGCTGCGCGCCCTGGGCGACGCGGGCGTCGAGCATCGGCTGCTGGAGCGACGCTCGGGCGAGGCCGGGCGGATGGGCGCCGCCGGCGGGCTACTGCGCGGCGGCGCGGCGCCGGACGAGGTCTCAGCCGCCGTGCGCTCGCTGGGCGCCGACGTAATCCACGTCCACAACATGCAGCCGCTGTTCGGCCCGCGGGCGCTGGATGCGGCGCGCGCGGCGGGCGCCCGCGTGGTGCTCCACCTGCACAACGCGCGGCTCTTCTGCGCGATCGGGGTCGCCTCGCGCGACGGTCGTCCCTGCTTCCGCTGCCACGGCCGTCTGACCCTGCCCGGTCTGGCCCTCAACTGCCGGGGCTCGCTGCCGGAGGCCGCGGTCTACGCCGCGGGGCTCTCGCTCCACCAGCCGCGCGTCTGGCGGGCGGTCGACCGCTTCGTCGCCCCGAGCAGCTGGGCCGCCGGGCAGCTGGCGCGGCTCGGGGTCCCCGCCGACCGCCTCGATGTCCTGCCGCACTACCTGCCCGGCTTCGCCGCCGCCTCGCGGGCGCACGAGGGCGGCTACGCGCTCGTGGCGGCGAGGCTGTCCGAGGAGAAGGGCATCGACGTGGCGATCGAGGCCGCCGCGGCGTCGGGGGTGCCGCTCCGCATCGCGGGGGAGGGGCCGGCGGCCGATTCGCTCGCCGCGCTCGCCGGCCGGCTCGACGCGCCGGTCGAGATGCTCGGCCGCGTGGACCGCGACGCCCTCGCCCGGCTCCTCGCCGGCGCGGCCGCCCTGGTTCTCCCGTCGCGCTACCACGAGTTCTCGCCCTACAGCGCCCTCGAGGCGATGGCCGCGGGCGTGCCCGTGATCGCCACACGGATGGGCGGCCTGCCCGAGCTGATCGGGGAGGAGCGCTGCGTGCCGATGAACGACGCCCCCGCGCTCGCCTCGCGACTCCGGGCGCTCTGGGCCGACCCGGACGAACGGCGCGACGAGGGGGAGGCGCTGCTGGCCCGCGCCCGCGCCGCGCACTCACAGGAGCGTTACACCTCGGCCCTGCTGTCGCTCTACGAGCGGCTTCTCTCAGAGGGCATGTCGCGTTGACCACCATATGCGGGGGTAAAGGCGACATGCCCCCGGCGGTGCGTTACGCGTTAGCGACGATCGCGACGGTCCCGCCACGGCGGGCGCACGCCGCGGCGACCTCGAGGGCCAGGGCCACGGGCGCCAGCGGCAGCCCGAGCGCCAGGAGCGCCAGGTCGCGGGGCCGCGCCGGCACGTTGCGCTTTAGGAGGTGGAACGGGAAGCCCGGGGTCATGCCGAGCCGGGTCAGGAGCGCCATCCACATCGAGGCGGGGTTGTGCTCCCAGACCATGTGGACGGTCCGCACCGGCTCGAAGCACGAGCGCGCCAGCAGCGCCCGCAGGCCGGCGTCGGTGAAGTGGACCCGGTGGCGGGGGACGTCGAAGTGGAGCCAGCCCGGACCGGCGATCCGGGCCTGCCACGAGGCGAGGTTCGGCGTCGCGACGAGGAGCCGGCCGCCCGGCCGCAGCCAGCCCCGCACGCGTGACAGAGCGGCGAACGGATCGTCGAGGTGCTCGAGCACGTGCCACATGACGACGGCATCCAAATCGGCGTCGGAGTGCTCCTCGATAGCCCGCCGTTCGACGAGCCCGCCGCGCCCCGACGGGTCGATCCCGCGCGCCGAGAACCCGGCATCTCGAAGCGACTCGACGAGCCGCCCGCGGCCGGCGCCGGCATCCAGCACTCCCGGGCCGGCGCCGCGCATGAGTGCCACCACCTGCCGGTCCGCGACCCGCTGCGCCCCACGCACGAGCCGGGCGGCGCGGGGCGGCTCCGGCGAATACACCCCGGACGAGTAGACGCGAGGGTCGGGCGGCTCCCCGCCGGTCACGGCGCTTCCGCAGGCGGAGCAGCGCTCGAGCGGGAACGAGCGCGGATCGTCCGGCTCGCCCGCGGGGACCGAGCGCCAGGCCGAGAGCTGGCCGCCGCAGGCCGGGCAGGCGCTCACGCCGCGAGCCGCTCGCGCCAGGCTGCGAGAGCGTCGGCCAGCGTCTGCTCCAGGGGGATCTCCGGCTCCCATCCGGTGGCCTCCTGCAGGCGCGAGGCGGAGCCGCGGATCTCGGGGACCTCGTGGGTGCGCAGCCGCTCCGGGTCGACCTCGGCCCTGACCTCGACCTTGGACACCCGACCCAGCAGCTCGACCACCTCGGCGATGCTCACCGAGCGCCCGCTGCAGACGTTGTAGGCGCCCGCCGGCAGCTCGACCATCGCGGCGTAGGCGCGGACGACGTCGCGCACGTCGGTGAAGTCGCGGGCGGCCTCCAGGTTCCCGACCCGGAGCACGGCCTCGGAGCCGCCGGCGAGCTCCGCCTCGGCCACCTGCCGCGTCAGGGTGCCGACCACGTACTCGTCCGACTGCCCCGGCCCGGCGTGGTTGAAGCTGCGCGTGCGGACCACGCGCAGCCCGTGGGCGTCGGCGTACTGGCCGCCGAGAAGGTCGCAGGCCGCCTTGGAGACCGCGTAGGGGTTCTGGGGCCGCAGCGGGGCGTCCTCGGTGACGGGCAGCCGCTCCGGAGCGCCGTAGATCTCGCCGGAGCCGACGAGCAGGACCGCCGCCTC
>JBJMLJ010000563.1:0-2536 GCA_045805365.1 Thermoleophilaceae bacterium | reverse complement strand
GAACACGACCGGGTACTCGCCGGGAGGGAGGTTCGCCGGCTCGCCGGCATGGGTGGCCTTCGCCACCGCGGTCGCCGCCAGCTGCGCCGCATCGAGGCCGCCGACCGCGCGCGAGGTGCAGGCCGCGTAGCCGCTGCGCCCGCTCGGGGCGATGCAGACCACCTTCATGAACGCATCCGTCACGGCCTCGCCGACGGCCGTCCCCGCCGTCGAGGCGACCGCCGTCTCCACCTCGGCGGAATTCCAGATGCCGTGTGCGTCGACGCCGGCGTCCTCGGCGACGGCGAACGCCGCCGCGAGCGCGCGGCCGCCCTCGGCCGGGTCGAGGCGGGCGGTCTCTTCGTCGTGGCCGAGGTGGGCGACGGGCTCGGCCGGGCCCGGGAAGCCCGGGTAGCCGCCGCTGCCGCGGCCCCGCGCCGCCGCCTGGGCGGCGGCCTCGGCCCGCTTGCCGCAGCTCGCAAGGGCCTCGGAGTCGGTGTCGTTCGTGGCAGCGCGGCCGACGTGGCCGTCGCGGACGACCGCGATCTCGACGGTCAGGTCGTCCAGCGAGGTCGCCTGTGTCGGCCGCGAGCGGGCGAAGCGCAGCGCCAGCGAGCGCTCGCGGATGACGAGTGCGAGGGTCTCGCCCGGGGGCGCGGCGGCCAGCGAGCGCTCGGCCAGCTCGAGGGCGCCGCTCAAGCGACCCCGGCCTCGACGCCCCGAAAGCGCGCCGGAGCGGAGCCGTGCGAGACGTGGGCGCGCTGCCCGGGCTCGCCCTTGCCGCAGTCGAGCGTGGAGGCGAGGCCCCAGTCCGATTCGGAGCAGACGGCGTCGAGGCGCGCCCAGAACTCGGGCGTCAGCCCCTCGTAGCTGGGGTTGCGCAGAAGACGGCCTCGCCGGCCGCCCGAGATCTCCCAGCCGGCCTCGCCCTCGAAGCGGAAGCGAAGCCGCCGGTCGTCGATCGACCAGGAGCGGTTCAGCTCGATCAGGAGGCCGCGGTCGGTGTCGGCGATCAGGTCTTCGAGCGTCCCCGCGTCGCCGGGCTCGAGGTTGACGTTGGTCATGCGGACGATCGGCTGGCGGCCGAAGCCATCGGCGCGCATGCAGCCGCCGGAGCGCTCGAGGCCGATCTCGCTCGCGGTCTCGCGCGAGCTCAGGAACCCGCGCAGCACGCCCTCACGGATCAGCGGCACGGCCTGGCCCTCGACGCCCTCGTCGTCCCAGCGGAAGCTGCCGAGGCCGCCGGGGGTGGTCGCGTCGGCGGTGACGTTCATGAGCTCGGAGCCGACCCGGAAGCTGTCCCGGCCGCCCGGCGCCAGGTAGCTCGTGCCCGCATAGGACGCCTCCCTGCCGAGCACCCGGTCGAGCTCCGAGGCGTGGCCGACGGACTCGTGGATCTGGAGGGCGAGCTGCTCGCCGACGAGGATGAGATCGGTCTCGCCCGCCGGGCAGGGCGGCGCCTTCAGCAGCTCGACGGCCTCGGCGGCGAGGCGCGGCGCCTCCTCGACGAGTCGCAGCGACGCGAAGTGCTCGTAGCCCGCCTGGACGACGCTGCCGCCGTGCGAGGCGGGGTAGGAGCGGGTCTGCGTCTCGGCCCGGTCCACCGCGGCGGCCGCGATGTTGCCGCCGCATTCCGTCAGCCGCTGCTCGCAGTAGGCGCCCTCACTTGAGGCGAATGCCTTGTCGGTGCGGAAGGCGTTGTAGCGCGCCGTCGCGACCGCCAGCCCGGGCTCGGCGCGCATCGCCTCGTCGGCCCGGCTCAGGACGGCGAGCTTCTCCTCGAGTGGAACCTCGAACGGGTCACGCTCGGCGGGGCTCTGCCAGGAGCCCCGCGCAGGCGGCTCCGCGGCGAGGCCGGAGCCCTCGGCCTGCGGCTGGGCCTTGGCCACGTCGAGCGCCCGGCGAAGCGCCGCCTCCGCGTCCGCCCGGGCGTCGCCGCGTACGGCGGCGAAGCCCCACGCCCCGCCGATCCGCACGCGCACGCCGACGCCGTCGCCCTCGTCCAGCTCGAGCTCGTGGACGGCGCCGTTGCGGACGGCTATGCGCTCGCTGACGGAGCGGACGTGGCGGGCGTCGGCATAGTCCGCCCGTCCAGCCGCGGCGTCGACAAGGTCCTCGAGCAGCTCGCGCACCGGCGGCGCAGGCTACAGGCGGCTTCGGAAAGCGCTACTGCGTGCCCTGCTTGCAGGCCGAGACGGCCTGGTCGCGCGCCGCCCCGGAGGGCGTGTTCTGCTCGACGATCTTCACGCAGACGTCCTGCGTGGCCTTGCGGACCGCATCCGCGTCGCCGCTGCCCGCCTTGGCGCAGATGTCCTTGAGGTCCTTCTTGACGCTTGCCGAGAGGCCGTTGGCGCGGTCGACGCTGTCCTTGCAGGCCTGAACGCCCTGCTTGACGGCGGAGCTGGTGCTCGACCCTGAGGAGCCGCTTCCGCTGGACTTGCTGCCACCGCCACCGCCACCGCCGCAGCCCGCTGCGAGCAGCGCGCAGGCGAGCACGACCAGGAGCGGCTTGTAGGCCTTCATCGTCACGGAGCGTCCTTCCAGTCGGGGCCAGCCG
>JBJMLJ010000562.1:0-2218 GCA_045805365.1 Thermoleophilaceae bacterium | reverse complement strand
TCGTCGCCCTCGACCAGCTCCTTGACCCGCTCGGGTTGGAGATCCTGCTGCTCCTCGGTGAAGGAACCCATCTCCAGGAGGCTATAGCCCGGCGGGCATAAGGTCTGGGCATGCGGGTCATGCTCGTTGTCGCTCTGGCGGTACTGGTGGCGGCGCCGGTGGCGCGCGCGCAGAGCGACTCCGGCTGCGTCGGCGACACCGATGCGAGCTCCGTCCCGATGAAGCCCGGGCCGCGACTTCGCTTCGGGATCGGGCCGCTCGTGCAGGCGGGGCAGGTCGGGCCCGCGCCGGCCACGGCAAAGCCCGAGCAGCCGGCCCGAACCGACGCGGCGCTGAGCCAGCTCCGCCCGGCCCGGGGCCCGTTCGTGCTGCGGCTCAACCGCTTCTTCTGGTCGGACGGCGAGGCCGGGATCAGGCGCTACCTCGAGCTCGCCCGCCGCTTCACCCGGCGCGGCTACCTGGTCGAGCTCCAGCTCCGCTACCACCCGACCCGCGAGCAGGAGGGCGACATCGCCGCCTGGAGCCGGTTCGTCCGCGAGGTCGTCCGCAAGTTCGGGGTGAACCAGGAGGTGGTCGCGATCCAGATCGCGAACGAGGTCAACTTCAGGATCTCCGCCGACTCGTCGGACGGGGCCTACAAGGACGCCCGGCAGGCGCTCGTGAGCGGCGTCATCGCGGCCAAGGACGAGGTGCGCAGGCTCGGGCTCGCCGGAAGGGTCGCGATCGGCTTCAACTGGGCCTACCGGCTCGACCCCGCCAGCGAGACGAGCTTCTGGAACAGCCTGCGCGACCGGGGCGGCAGGGCGTTCGTCGCGGCGCTCGACTGGATCGGGCTCGACGCCTATCCCGGGACGGTCTTCCCGCCCGCCGAGGAACCCGGTGGCGAGCGCGACGGCATCGTCAACGCGATGAGCGCGCTGCGCTGTTACGCCCGCATTCCCGGCATCCCGGCGTCCGTTCCGATGCGGGTTGAGGAGAACGGCTGGCCCACCCAGCCGCCCGCCCGCTCCTACGCGCATCAGGCGGAGGCGCTCCGCCTGATGGTGCGCGCGGTGCACGACTTCCGGGGCACGTACAACGTGAGCGACTACCGCTGGTTCAACCTGCGCGACGGCGACACCGGCTCGCCGATGCTGTTCCAGCACTTCGGGCTGCTCGAGGACGACTACGACCGCAAGCCCGCCTTCGCCGCCTACCGGTCGCTGGTCGGCGAGCTGAGCACGCGCACGCCGGTCGCGTCAAGGCGACCGCGGCTCCGGCTGCGCCTGCGTTGCCGCCGCGCCCGGGTGCGCGCCACGGTGGCCGGGGCGGACGCCCGCTACGCCCTGCGCGCCGACTTCTTCCGCGGCCGGCGCAAGGTCGCTCGCGACACGCACCCACCCCTCAGCCGCGTCGTCGATCGCGGACGCCATCGCGCCCGGCGGCGGGCGCGGGCGCGCGTGCGCATGGGAGACGGGAAGCTCGTCCGGCTGTCGAAGCTCTACCGGGGTTGCCGCAGGTGAGGCTCTACCGCCTCGTCGCCTTCCTGCTCCGGCCGGCCGCGTGGTGGGGCCGGCTGTCGGTGGACGGCCTGGAGCACCTGCCGGCGAACGGACCGCTGCTGGTGGTGGCGAACCACGACTCGCAGATGGACCCGGTGATCGTGGGCATCGCGCTGCTCCGGCGGCGGCAGCTCCGCTACCTGGCGCGGGCCAACCTCTGGAAGATCCGCGGCCTGGGGCCCATCCTGAGCGGCATGGGCCAGATCCCGCTCGAGCGCGGCGCCGGTGACCGCGGCGCCCTCGGGAAGGCCGAGGAGGCGCTCGCCGGCGGCGAGGCGGTCTGCATCTTTCCCGAGGGCAAGCTCTCGCTCGGCAAGCGGCTACGGGCCCGGAGCGGGGTCGGCTGGCTGGCGCGGTCCTGCCCCGAGACGCGCGTGGTGCTCTGCGCGGTGACCGGAACCACCGACTTCGTTCGCGTCCCGCGCCGGCCACGGGTAAGGGTGGAGGTCTTCGAGCCCGCCGGCGGGCAGCCGCAGGCTGACGAGGAGCCGGCGGAGCTCGCCGAGCGACTGCTTGCCGAGCTCCGCGAGCGCGTCCCGCCCACGGCGGCAGGCCGGCGGGTTAGAGTCTCCTCCGCGAGTCATCCGGACTCGCGGTTCCGATAAGACCCTCAACATCCAGTTTCGGGAAAACGTGACCTGGTCGCTCAGCGGTCGAACCGCGCTGATCACGGGCGC
>JBJMLJ010000561.1:0-4084 GCA_045805365.1 Thermoleophilaceae bacterium | reverse complement strand
GGGCGCATCACGCGCGGGAGGTCGATGTACTGGTGCGACTCCTTGTGCATCCGCTCGAGGCCGCCCTGCCCGGTGAGCGCGACGAGCGGCGCGCGGTCGAGATAGGCATCCGCGACGGCGGTCACGAGGTTCAACGCCCCGGGCCCCAGCGTGCCGAGGCAGACGCCGGCGTGGCCGGTCAGCCTGCCCCAGACGTCCGCCATGTAGGCGCCGCCCTGCTCGTGCCGGACCGGGACGAACTCGATCGAGGAGCGGGCCAGCGATTCGTTCAGGTCGAGCGTCTCCTCGCCGGGGATGCCGAACACGTGCTTGACGCCCTCGGCCTCCAGGCATTCGACGAAGACGTCGGACGCTTTGCGCTTGGAAGGCACCTCTCGGCGGACTGTAACGTCTTGGCACATGGGGCCGGCCGCGCGGTACGCGAAGAGCGGGGACGTCAACATCGCGTACGTAACCGAGGGCGACGCACCCATGGATCTCCTCTGGGTGCCGACCTGGATCTCGCAGTGCGAGCACCTGTTCACCGAGCCGACGCTCGAAACCGTCGGCGAGCGAATAGGCCGTTTTGCCCGCGTCATCACCTTCGACCGCCGCGGCTCGGGGCTGTCCGACCCGATGATCGGGGCGCCCACGCTCGAGGAGCAGATGGACGACGCGATCGCCGTCATGGACGCCGTCGGCTGCGAGCGGGCCGCCGTCTTCGGCACGCTCGAGGGCGGCCCGCTGGCCGCTCTCTTCGCCGCCACCTATCCGGATCGGGTGAGCTCGCTGATCCTCTACGCGACCTTCGCCCGGGCGACCTGGGCGCCGGACTACGACTGGACCTGGAAGAAGGAGCTGCGGACGGAGCGGATGGGACAGCTCGTGGCGCACTGGGGCGAAGGGCTCACGGCCGGCGGCATCGCCCCGAGCCGGATGAACGACCCCAAGTTCGTCGAGTGGGCAGCGCGCATGGAACGCCTCGCCGCGAGCCCCGCCACGATCGCGAAGATCATGGACCTGATCGGCGAGTTCGACGTGCGGCACGTACTGCCGTCGATCCGCGTGCCGACGCTCGTCATGCACCGCCGGGACGACGCCTTCATCGACTTCCGCCACGCCGAGTACATCGCCTCCGAGATCCCCGGCGCCCGCCTCGTCCCGCTCGACGGGAGCGACAACCTCTTCACCGTCGGCGACGTCGACTCGTTCCTTGGCGAGGTCGAGGAGTTCCTTACGGGGAGCCGCTACCACAAGGAGCCGGACCGGATGCTGGCGACCGTGCTCTTCACGGACATCTGCGACTCCACGAAGCGCGCCGCCGATCTCGGCGACGCCGCCTGGCGCCAGCTCCTGGAGCAGCACGACAGCCTGATCCGGCGCGCGTTCGAGCGGCATCGCGGCCGCGAGGTCAAGCGCACCGGCGACGGCTTCCTGGCGACCTTCGACGGGCCCGCCCGGGCGCTGCGCTGCGCTGCCTCGATCTCGGAGGCGGTTCGCACGCTCGGCATCCAGGTGCGGGCGGGGCTGCACACCGGCGAGGTCGAGGTGATGAACGGCGACATCGGCGGCCTCGCCGTTCACATCGGCGCCCGGGTGATGGGCGCCGCCCGGCCGGGCGAGGTGCTCGTGTCGAGCACGGTCAAGGACCTCGTGGTCGGCTCCGGCATCGGGTTCGCGGAGCGCGGCAGCCACGAGCTCAAGGGCGTCCCCGGCGAGTGGCGCCTCTTCGCGGTGGACTGAGGGACGCCTTGCCGACCGCTACCTTCGTTGGGTCGGAGGTTTTCTGACCCGATGCGGCGCCTTCTCCTCATTGTCCTGACAGTGCTGCTGCTCGCTCCCGCGGCCGACGCGGCCACGCGCGTGACCGTGCGCGGCCGCGGCTTCGGCCACGGGATCGGCATGAGCCAGTACGGCGCCTACGGCTACGCCCAGCACGGTCGCAGCTACCGGGACATCCTCAGCCACTACTACACGGGCACGAGCATCGCGAGGACGCACGTCGGCCGTGTGCGGGTGCTGCTCCAGTCGAGCCGCAGGTCGGTCAGCTTCCGCGGGGCGTCGCGCCTGGCCGGGGTGCGCGCGCTCGACAAGCGGAAGACCTACACGGTGCACCGGTCGGGCGGCCTGCTCGGCCTCTACCGGGCGGGCAAGCTGCGCGGCCGCTATCGGATGCTGCGCGTCTACCGCGGCGGCGGGTCCGTCCGCCTGCTGGGCGGGGCGATCAACGGGATCAGAAGCGGCCGCTACCACGGCTCGATCGACCTGCGACCGGGCGCCTCGGGCGGCGTCACCGCCATCAACCGGATCAAGGTCGACCAGTACGTGCTCGGCGTGGTCGCCGGCGAGATGCCGTCGTCCTGGGATCTCGAGGCGCTCAAGGCCCAGGCCGTGGCCGCGCGGACCTACGCCCTTGCCACCCGCACGCATGGCGGCACCTTCGACCTCTACCCGGATACGCGCTCGCAGGTCTACAAGGGCGTCGCCGGGGAGACGGCCTCGAGCAACGCGGCCGTCCGCGCAACCTCGCGGGAGGTCGTCACCTTCGGCGGCAAGCCGATTGTGACCTACTACTTCTCGACCTCGGGCGGCCACACCGAGGACATCCAGAACAGCTTCCTCGGCGCCAATCCCGAGCCTTACCTGGTGGGCGTCGACGACCCGTACGACGGCATCTCGCCGCGCCACAAGTGGAGGCTCACGCTCACCAGCGGCGAGATCGACTCGGAGCTCGGCGGCTACTCGCCGGGGCGCTTCCAGAAGATCAAGGTGCTCAAGCGGGGTGTGTCGCCGCGCATCGTCCGCGCCCGCGTGTACGCGACCGGGGGGACGCGGACGATCACGGGGCCGACGCTGCGCTCGCGGCTCGGCCTGTACGACACGTGGGCCTATTTCTCGACGGTCTCGACGTCCCAGGTGCACTACGGGTCGGCCTGGGCCAGCGTCCTCGGCCGGAAGAGCATCCCGCTCAGCATCGCGGGCAGCTTCACACCGGCGCCTCGCAGCCACCGCCTGACCCTCGAGCGCCGCGTGCGTGGGCGCTGGCGGCGAGTCGCCACGGTGCGCACGGCCCGCGACGGCAGCTACGCCGTCAACGTGCGCCGCCGCGGCGTGTACCGCGTGCGGGCCGGCTCCGTCGCCGGGCCGCGCGTGCGCGTGTCCTAACCTGCCGGACGTGCGGCGGGCCATCCTCCTCGCGGCTGCGGCCGTCTGCCTGGCAGGGGCAGTCCCCGCCACGGCCTCGGCGGCACTGAGCCTGAGCGCCGACAGGCCGGAGACGGGTTGGGTGCGCCTGACGCTCGACGGCGGCCAGCCGGGGGCGACGGTCACCTTCCATGAGCAGGTGAGCGGCCACTTCCAGCTCATCACCCGGATGCGGCTGACCTCGAGCCGGGCGGTGCTGCCGCATGCCGCCACCTGGCTCTGCGACCGGCGCGCGCGCCGCTTCGTCGCCACCGAGTACCACGCGGACGGCAGCACCGAGCAGGACTTCGCCTCGATCCGGACCCCGTCGTGCCGGCATCGCTTCTCGATCACGTTCCAGCAGCGGCGCTACCGGGTCGGCCACCGCATCCGCGTGCGCGTGCGCGACCGCTGGCGGCTCGGCGACGTCTCGCCGCGCGCCTGCGTCACTCCCCCGGGCGGGGTCGGCGGCTGCAGGACGCTGCGGCTGGTCTCCGGGTCCGCCTCGCTCGCGTTCCGCCCGCGCCGGCCCGGCGGCTGGCTGGTCAGCGAGCGGACCCCCGGCCAGCGCGCCTCACGCGTCGCCTGGGTACGCGAGCGCGGCCGCCTGCGCGTGCTCGCCACGGGCGACTCGATGATCCAGATCGTCGACAGCTTCCTCAAGAACGGCCTCCGCCGTCGCGGCGCGGGCGTTCGCAGCGACGCCCGCATCAGCACGGGAATCTCGAAGCAGCACTCACTCGACTGGCGCCGCCACGCCCGCAGCCAGGCGCGCCGGCTGAGGCCCGACGTGACGGTGGTCTTCATCGGCGCCAACGACGGCTTCGACATGCGCACCCCGTCGGGCGCCACGGCCACCTGCTGCGGCAGCGCCTGGATCGCCTATTACTGTTGGGTTGAGGGTCGTTTTTTGTAATATTTT
>JBJMLJ010000560.1:0-4780 GCA_045805365.1 Thermoleophilaceae bacterium | reverse complement strand
TGCCCGAGGGCGACCGCTACGCCTGGGACCCGGGCTCGACGTACGTCAAGCAGCCGCCCTACTTCGAGGAGCTCAAGGAGGGCTTCGAGGAGATCAAGGGCGCCCGCTGCATCGCCGTCCTCGGCGACAGCGTGACCACCGACCACATCTCTCCGGCCGGCGCGATCAAGAAGGACTCGCCGGCCGGTCGCTACCTGATCGAGCGCGGGGTCGAGCCGAGGGAGTTCAACTCCTACGGCTCCCGCCGCGGCAATCACGAGGTGATGATGCGCGGCACCTTCGCCAACGTGCGCCTGCGCAACCGGCTGGCGCCCGGCACGGAGGGCGGCTTCACGATCAAGGACGGCGAGGTCACGACGATCTTCGAGGCCGCCGAGGAGTACGGCGACACTCCGCTCTGCGTGCTGGCCGGCAAGGAGTACGGCTCCGGGTCGTCGCGCGACTGGGCGGCCAAGGGCCCGCGCCTGCTGGGCGTTCGCTTCGTCATCGCCGAGTCGTACGAGCGCATCCACCGCTCGAACCTGGTGGGCATGGGCGTCCTGCCGCTCCAGTTCCCCGACGGCGAGTCGGCCGACTCCCTCGGCCTCACCGGACAGGAGACCTTCGACCTCGAGCCGCTCACCGAGGGCGTGCGGACGCTGAAGGTGAGCGCTGGCGGCAAGGAGTTCGAGGCCCGCGTCCGGATCGACACGCCGAACGAGTGGCAGTACTACCGCCACGGCGGGATCCTGCACTACGTGCTCGACCAGCTGCGGTGACCAACCGCGAGCGCGCGGAGCGCGCCTATGCCGCTCTCGCCGAGGACGACCTCCAAGGCTTCCTCGACCAGATCGGTCGGGGAGTGTTCCGCACGGAGGACGAGGCATTGCGGGCGCTGGCGGACGGAGAGTGACCCTCCGCCACCACGACCTCTGCTTCGGCTGCGGTCAGGCCAACCCGTTCGGCCTCCAGCTCGAGATGGAGCCGCGACCGGAGGGTGGCGTGAGCGGCCGCTTCTTCGTCAAGCAGGACCACCAGGGCCCGCCCGGCTACGCGCACGGCGGCGTGATCGCGGCCGCGCTGGACGAGGCGATGTCGCTCGCGCTCCACGGGGAGGGGACCTACGCCCTCACCGGAGGCCTCACCGTCGAGCTGAGGGCCCCGGCCCCGGTCGGGACCTTCGTCGACCTGGACGCGGCGATCGAGTCCAGCGAGGGACGCAAGCTGACGCTCACGGCGACCGCGTCCGGGGAGAACGGCCCGCTGGCATCCGCTCGCGGAACCTTCGTGGCTAGGGATTGATCGGCTCGGGCACAAGGCCCGGATGGCCGTGCTGGAGCGACTGGACGCCGCTTTCGGGGAGGGGCTCGAGCGGTACGTGCGTGGGCATCACCGGCGGCGACTGCGGCGGCTCGGCCAGGCTGAGGTCTTCGCGGCTCAGGGCTCTGGACTCTGGGCTCTGGGGGACCCTCCGCCACGGGCGGGCAACGAGCTCGAGGTGCTCATCGACGGCGAGCGCGCGCTGCCCGCGATCGCCTCCGCGATCGAGCGCGCCCGCTCGCACGTCCACATCGCCGGCTGGCACCTGACCCCGGAGTTCGCTCTCGTGCGCGGGGAGCGGGAGCCGCGACTCCGCGAGCTGCTCGCGGAGCTCGCCGACCGGATCGACGTGCGCGTCCTCCTCTGGGCCGGCCCGCCGCTGCCGCTGTTCCGGCCGCATCGCTCCGACGTGCGGGCGGTGCGCGACGAGCTCACGAGGGGCACCCGGATCCGCTGCGCGCTGGACGCCCGCGAGCGGACGATGCACTGCCACCACGAGAAGCTGGTCATCGTGGACGACGAGGTCGCCTTCGTGGGAGGCATCGACCTCACCTCGCTGTCCGGCGACCGCTTCGACTCGAGCGAGCACCCGGCCGACGGCGGGCTCGGCTGGCACGACGTGGCCACGCGAAGCCGCGGTCCGCTCGTGGCCGACGTGGCCGAGCACTTCCGCGAGCGCTGGCGGGAGATCGTGGGTGAGACGCTTCCCCGTCCGGCCGCCGGGGAGGCGGCCGGCGAGGTCGAGGCGCAGCTGGTTCGCACCGTGCCCGAGAAGACCTACGGCTTCGCGCGGCGCGGGGAGTTCCGCATCCTCGAGTCCTACCTGCGGGCCCTACGCTCGGCGGAGTCGCTGATCTACATCGAGAACCAGTTCCTCTGGTCCGCGGAGATCGCCGAGGTGCTCGCCGACAAGCTGCGCCGGCCGCCGCGCGACGACTTCCGCCTGGTGCTGCTGCTACCGGCCAACCCGAACAACGGCGCCGACACGACCCGCGGCCAGCTCGGCCGGCTGATCGCCGCCGACGGGGGCCAGGGCCGGATCCTGCCGGTGACGATCCACTGCCACAGCGGCACCCGAAGCCACTCCCTCTACGTGCACGCCAAGGTGGCGATCGTCGACGACCGCTGGCTGACCGTCGGCTCCGCCAACCTCAACGAGCACTCGCTCTTCAACGACACCGAAGTGAACGTGGTGACGACCGATCCCGACCTCGCCCGGCGCACGCGGCTCGCGCTCTGGTCGGAGCACCTCGAACGGCCCCCCGAGGAGGTGGCCGGCGCCCCCGCCGCGGTGGTCGACGAGGTGTGGAAGCCGATCGCGGACGAGCAGCTCGAGCGACGCGAGGCCGGGGCACGGCTGACGCACAGGCTGATCCGCCTGCCCGCGGTGTCCCGCCGCAGCAAGCGGCTCATCGGCCCGATGCGGGGTCTCCTGGTGGACGCGTGAGCGGCTTCTCGAGCCAGTAGCTCGCGACGGGGTTGCCGTTGTAGTCGTCGATCTCCCGGTAGCCGGCCGAGCGAAAGAGAGCGAGCGCCCCCGGCAGGCGGTCGCCGGTGTCGAGGCGGACGATCGCGTGGCCCGTTTCGGCGGCGACCTCCTCGAGTCGACTCAGGATCGCCCTGGCGACGCCCCTCCCGCGGGCCTCGGGCGCCACGTAGAGCCGCTTGACCTCGGCATGCCGCCCGTCGAGCGACTTGACGCCGCCGCAGCCCACCGGCCGGCCGCCCTCGGAGGCCACCACGAAGCCCCCCGAGGGCGGGGCGAAGTCCGCAGCCGTGGCGGTCGGGCCTGTCTCCGGCGTCCACCCGGGATAGTGGGAGGCGATCACCTGCACATACGACGCCATCAGGGCGGTCGCCGCCGGGCTGTCGAAGGGCTCGTCGCGGAGGTCGAGCGGCACCCTAGGCCGGTTCGAGCACGACGACCGGAATGCGCCGCTTGCCCGCCCGGCCCTGGTAGGTCTGGTAGCCGGCGTAGAAGTCCACCGCCTTGTCCCAGAGCCGCTCGCGCTCCTCGCCCTCCGCCTCGCGCGCAACGTACTGGCCGGTGCGCTTCGGCGCGAGGACCTTGACGCGGGGGTTGGCCCGCATGTTGTGCACCCAGGCCGGGTGCTTGGGCGCGCCGGCCTTCGAGCCGATCAGGACGATCCGCTCGCCGTCCGCGATGAACAGGAGCGGCGTCTTGCGCACCTCGCCGCTCTTCGCGCCGACGGTCTCGAGCAGTAGGACCGGCTGGCCGGGAGAGGCGCTGACGCGGCCACCGCTCAACGGCAGCAGCACGCGATCGACGCGCATGGCCAGGTTCACGTAGTACCAGCCGCCCACCTTCGACCTGGCGAAGTTCTCGAGCTGCTGCTCGAGCCAGTTGAGCTGGCGCCGGCGCTCGGGCATGAGCGGCAGGCTATCGGGGAAGGTAAGGGCCATGGCAGAGAACCTGACGCGGCAGATACTCCGCGAGCACCTCGTCGAGGGCGAGCTCGATCCGGGCCAGCCGATCGCGCTCCGGATCGACCAGACGCTGCTGCAGGACGCCACCGGGACGATGTCGCTCATGCAGTACGAGCAGCTGGACGTCCCGCGCGTGAAGGTCGACAGGGCGGTCCAGTACGTCGACCACAACGTCATCCAGCTCGACTTCAAGAACCCCGACGACCACCGCATGCTCCAGGCGCTGTGCCGGAAGTACGGCATCAAGTTCTCGCGGCCGGGCAACGGGATCTGCCACTACGTGCACATCGAGCGCTACGCCAAGCCCGGCGACATCCTCGTCGGCGCCGACTCGCACACGACGACCAGTGGGGCGCTCGGGATGATCGCCATCGGCGCCGGCGGCCTCGACGTCGCGGTGGCGATGGGCGGCTACCCCTACGAGATCGCCTGCCCGGAGGTCGTCGAGGTGCGGCTGGAGGGCGAGCTCCAGCGGCCGTGGGTGCAGGCCAAGGACATCATCCTCGAGCTGCTGCGTCGGCTGTCCGTCAAGGGCGGCAAGAACAAGGTCTTCGAGTTCACGGGTCCCGGCACGGCCGACCTCGGCGTCCCCGAGCGCGGCACGATCGCCAACATGATCGCCGAGCTGGGCGCCACGGCCGCGATCTTCCCTCCCGACGACAACACGCGCGACTGGCTCCGCCGCCAGCAGCGCGAGGACGACTTCGAGGAGATCGGCCCGGATGAGGGCGCGGAGTACGACGACCGCGTGGAGATCGACCTCGCGGAGCTCGGCCCGCTCGTGGCGAAGCCGCACAACCCCGACAACGTGGTGCCGGTCGAGGAGGTCGCCGGGACGCCGGTCGAGCAGGTCTGCATCGGCTCGTCGGTCAACTCCGCCTTCATGGACCTGGCGCTGCCGGGCGCCGTGCTGGCCGACAAGGACGGCCAGACCGTCAGCCCGCGCTGCACGGCGACGGCCACGCCGGGCTCGCGTCAGATCCTCGTGGCGATCGCCGAGTCGGGTGTCTACCGCCAGCTTGTCGAGGGTGGC
>JBJMLJ010000559.1:0-7561 GCA_045805365.1 Thermoleophilaceae bacterium | reverse complement strand
GTCGAGAAGGAGGGCGGCACGCCGGAGCTGATCTCGATCGAGGACGGCGAGATCCAGGGCTTCGAGCACCTGGACAAGGCCGACACCTTCAAGGTCGACAAGACCGTCTCCGAGGCGGACCCCGACGCCTACGACGGGCTCGTCCAGCCCGGCGGCGTCGCGAATCCGGACTTCCTGCGCGCGGACGAGGAGGCGGTGCGCTTCACCCGCGCGTTCTTCGAGGCGGGGAAGCCCGTCGCCCAGATCTGCCACGGGCCTTGGATGCTCGTCGAGGCGGACGTCGTCCGCGGACGCAAGGTCACCTCGTGGCCCAGCCTCAAGACCGACATCGAGAACGCCGGCGGCGAGTGGGTCGACGAGGAGGTCGTCGTCGACAACGGTCTCGTGACGAGCCGCAAGCCGGACGATCTTCCGGCCTTCTGCGACAAGCTCGTCGAAGAGATCTGCGAGGGCCGGCACGAAGAGCAGGCCCAGCAGACCGCGGGTGCAGCGTCCTAGCTTCGGCTAGGGCTCGCCCGCGCCCCCCGACCCAGTGGCGGCCCCCCGGCCCCTTTGGTCGGGGGGCCGTCCCACAGCCGCAAGCGCGTCGTCGCGGCTCGAATGCACGGCCATGCGGAAGGCCCGGCCGTCGCGGATCGTCCACAGGTGCACGAGCCGCTCGTCGACCGGGACCCGGCTTTCGCGGCCCGTTCCGACGAAGCGGAAGACCACCATCACGCGGTCGCCGAGGTCCACGAACTCCTCGGGCAGGATCTCCAGCCCTTCGAAGGTGGACTGGCTGACGTTCAGTGACCTGACGACGCCCTCGCGCCCGCGGTAGACCTGCGGGTCCGGCGCCTCGGGGCGATCGCGGACCTCGACGTCCGGATCGTGCAGCTCGAGCGCGCCGTCCGCGTCGCCGGCCCGGAAGCGCTCGTAGATCTCCCGCACCAGGTCGACGTTCTCCTGCGACATGGGTCCTATTCTGCCCGGCCAGTGCGCAGCAACCCCGTCGTCTACCAGATCTATCCGCGCTCGTTCCAGGACTCCGACGGCGACGGCATCGGCGACCTGAACGGGATCCGCTCCCGGCTCGGCCACCTGGTCGAGCTCGGGGTGGACGCGCTCTGGCTGTCGCCGATCTACCCCTCGCCGCTCGCGGACTTCGGCTACGACGTCTCGGACTACACGGCCATCGACCCCGTCTACGGGACGCTCGAGGATTTCGACGCGCTCGTCACCGAGGCTCACCAGCGCGGCCTCGCCGTGCTCCTCGACGTAGTCCCCTGCCACACCTCGATCGAGCACCCCTGGTTCCGCGAGC
This sequence comes from Thermoleophilaceae bacterium, assembly GCA_045805365.1. Taxonomy (GTDB): domain Bacteria; phylum Actinomycetota; class Thermoleophilia; order Solirubrobacterales; family Thermoleophilaceae; genus DASXBA01. Next base: position 6,258 of record JBJMLJ010000559.1, on the reverse strand, counting down.
ACCCGGACTGGTACATCTGGCGGGACGAGCCGAACAACTGGCTGAGCGCCTTCGGCGGCTCCGCCTGGACGCTCGACGAGGAGCGCGGCCGCTACTACCTGCACTCCTTCTATCCCGAGCAGCCGGACCTCGACTGGCGCAACGCGGAGGTTGTCGAGGCGATGCACGGCGTCTTCCGCTTCTGGCTCGAGCGGGGGGTCGACGGCTTCCGCATCGATGCCATCGACCGCCTGCTCAAGGACCCGGAGCTGCGCGACGACCCGCCGGCGAGCGAGCCTTTCGGGCTGCCGCTCAGGGAGGACGAGGCCAAGCTCGCGCTCTCCAACTCACGCAACCACCCGGACATCGCGGCCGCGCTCGCCGGCATCCGCGAGGTGGTCGGAGGCGCCTACCTGGTGGGCGAGGTCTATCTCCCGAGCGTCAAGTGGCAGCCGTACCTCGAGCATCTCGACGCGGTCTTCGCCTTCGAGCTGCTTCACGCGCCCTTCGAGGCCGCGCGGCTCCGCGAGGTGATCGAGAGGACCGTCCGCGTCGGGCCGAAGGTCGCCTGGGTCATGTCCAACCACGACTTCGGCCGTCTCGCCTCCCGCTTCGGCGAGGAGAACACCCGTGCGGCGGCGACCCTGCTGCTGACGCTCCCGGGCGCCGCGTTCGTCTACCAGGGCGACGAGATCGGCCAGATCGAGGGTCCGGGCGGCGATCCGCCCCGCGATCGTGCCGGCCGCGACCGCTACCGCCACCCGATGCAGTGGGACGGCTCCGCGAGCGGCGGCTTCACCACCGGCGAGCCGTGGCTGCCGCTGGTCGACCCGGCCGAGCGCAACGTCGAGCAGCAGGCCGCCGACCCCGGCTCGCTGCTCTCGCTGTTCCGCGACCTGATCGCCGGGCGGCGCGAGCTGGCACCGGGCATTCGTCTCGTGGACGCCGAGCCGGGGGTCCTGGCCTACGAGCGGGGCCGGCAGTCATTCGCAATTGACACCGGGCTCGAGGATCGGCGAGGCTGAGCGACATGCGGAAGCCCTCCCCGTCGATGGTGATAGCGCTGATCGCGCTCTTCGTTGCGCTGGGCGGCACCGGCTACGCCGCCGTGAAGATCAACGGCAAGAACATCAAGAACCGCTCCATCGCCGGCAAGAAGCTGAAGAAAAACACCCTGGGCGGAAAGCAGATCAAGGAGTCCAAGCTCAAGACCGTGCCGAGGGCCAAGCGCGCGACGACGGCCGGCAGCGCTGGCACCGCCGGTTTCGCCACCTCCGCCGGCTTCGCCAACTCCGTCGGGTCCTTGCCGCGCACCCTGCCGAGCGGTCAGTCGCTGCAGGGCGCCTTCGCAAACATCACCACGGCGGCCGCGGACGAGCGGGTCGGGAGCGCCATTTCGTTCACGCCTCCGCTGGCCCACGCGCCAACGGCTCACTTCATCAAGAAGGGCACGACTCCGCCATCAGCCTGCCCTGGCACCGCGGCCGCCCCCAAGGCACGGCCCGGTCAGCTGTGCATCTTCGAAGCGCAGGCTCAGAACGTGCAGTTCCAGGCCGTCGAGGATCCCCTGACCGGTGACACCGGATCCACTGTGCAGCCATGGGGCGCGGAAGTCGTCGGCATCTCGGTAGCCGCCGGCGACGTCAACGACACGGGCTCCTGGGCCGTAACCGCTCCGTAGGGCGCTCGGGTTAGCAGTTAAGGCCCGGCGGGTACTCCATAGCCGATGGAGGAGGGAGCATGGACGTAGGCCGCCTGGCCGCGTTCGGCGCGGTCTGTGCGGTCGCCCTCGCCGCCGGATGCGGTTCCGGCGGCAGCGGCGGCGGCGTCCCGACCCTCAACTGGTACGTCTTCAACGAGCCGAGCGGGGGCTACGAGAAGTCGGTCGCCAACTGCAACAAGCAGAACAAGGGCCGCTTCAAGATCAACTATCAGCGGCTGCCCACGGACGCCAACCAGCAGCGTGAGCTCGTGGTCCGGCGCCTGGCGGCGAAGGACTCGAGCGTGGACCTCGTCGGGATGGACGTGATCTGGACCGCCGAGTTCGCCGGGGCCGGCTGGATCAAGCCCTGGACCGGCGCCCGCAGCACCGCGGCTCAGAAGGGCAAGCTGATCGGCCCCCTGCGGACTGTCCGCTTCAAGGGCCAGGTCTGGGGGATTCCCTTCACGAGCAACACCCAGCTCCTCTGGTATCGCAAGGACCTGGTGCCCAAGCCCGGGCCGAACTTCACCTGGGACCAGATGATCAGCCAGGCGGTCAAGAAGGGGAAGGCGATCGAGGTGCAGGGCAACCAGTACGAGGGGCTGACGGTGTGGGTGAACGCGCTGGTGGACGGCGCCGGCAGCTCGCTCGTCAGCCAGACGGGCAAGGTGACCGCGAGCGACTTCGCGCTCAAGAAGACGGCGAGCATCGTCAAGCGGCTGGCCATGTCGAAGGCAGCTCCGCCCGGCCTCGGCACGAACAAGGAGGACGAGGCCCGCCTCGGCTTCGAGTCCGGCCGCTCGGTCTACCAGGTCAACTACACGTTCATCTACCCCAGCGCGGCGATGGTGAAGAGCCCCAAGGACTTCCAGAAGCGGATCGGTTGGGCCCGCTACCCGCGCACGGTCGCCAACCTGCCGAGCCGGCCGCCGCTCGGCGGGATCAACATCGGCGTCGGCGCGTACGGAAAGCACAAGGCGCTCGCGTTCGCGGCCGCCGAATGCCTCGCGCAGCCGGCGAACCAGGTGCTGGCGTCGACTCTCGGCGGCCTGCCACCGACCACCGCGGCCACCTACAACGACCCCAAGGTGAAGAAGGGCTTCCCCTTCTCGGCGCTTCTGCGTGAGTCGATCAACGCTGCCGGGCCGCGGCCGGTGGAGCCCGCCTACAGCGACGTTTCGCTGGCGATCCAGAAGACCTTCCACCCGGAGGACGGTGTCGATCCCAACTCCGTGGTCGGCCAGCTCAAGGATCGCCTCGACAAGGCCGCGAAGGGAAAGATCTTCTAGTGGAGGCAGCCACCGTAGACCAGCGCACCGGCGCCGCCCCGCCGAAGAAGAAGGTCACGGACCGGGCCAAGTCCGAGCGCCGGCTCGCCTACATGCTCTGCGCGCCGGCGGTGATCACGATGCTGATCGTCACGGGCTATCCGATCGTCTACGCGATCTACCTGTCCCTACAGAAGTACGACCTGCGCTTCCCGGCGCAGAAGGAGTTCGTAGGCCTCGCCAACTATGGCGACGTGCTCACCTCGAGCACCTGGTGGTCGGACGTGGTCCACACGCTGGTCATCACGGTCTTCTCGGTGGGGATCGAGCTCGTGCTCGGCATGGCGATCGCTCTCGTCATGCACCGCGCGATCTTCGGCCGCGGTGCCGTGCGCGTCTCGGTGCTGATCCCGTACGGGATCGTCACGGTTGTGGCGGCATTCACGTTCCGCTACGCGGTCGACCCGGCCAGCGGTTTCGCCCAGGGCACGTTCCTGCTCTCCGACACGGCGGCGCCGCTCACCCAGCAGACGGGCTCCTACGCGATGATCATCCTGACGGAGGTCTGGAAGACCACGCCGTTCATGGCCCTTCTCCTGCTTGCGGGCCTCTCCCTGGTGCCCGACGAGCTGCTCGAGGCGGCGAAGGTCGACGGCGCCAACGCGGTGCAGCGCTTCTTCCGGATCACGCTGCCGCTGATGAAGCCCGCGATCCTGGTGGCGCTGCTCTTCCGCACGCTGGACGCGTTCCGGCTCTTCGACACCGTCTTCATCCAGACATCGGGCGCAAACAACACGGAGACGGTGTCGATCCTCGGCTACAACGTCCTGATCAACCGGGTCAACATCGGGCTCGGCTCGGCGGTCTCCGTGCTGGTCTTCATCTGCGTGATCCTGATCGCCTTCTTCTTCGTGAAGGTGCTCGGGACCTCGACCGCGCAGCAGAGGGGGGAGGAGGTCTAACGGGCATGGCCAACACGCCGCGCCAGAAGCTGATGTGGTCGATCGGGATCCTCGTCGTCGTGCTGTACGCGCTCTTCCCGGTCGCCTGGATCGTCTCGCTGTCGCTCAAGAAGCCCGACCAGCTCGGCGACAAGAAGTTCTTCTCCGGCATCAGCTTCAAGAACTACGACCAGATCTTCAAGACGAGCGACTTCACCCACGCGCTCGTCAACTCGATCGGCATCGCGGCGATCGCCACCTTCATCGCGATCGTGCTTGCGGCAATGGCCGCCTACGCGCTGTCGCGGCTCGACTTCGCGGGCAAGGCGCTGATCCTCTCGGGCGCACTGGCCGTGGCGATGTTCCCGGCGATCTCGATCGTCGGCTCGCTCTTCCAGCTCTGGCGGAACATCGGCATCTACGACACGTGGATCGGGCTGATCATCCCCTACCTGACCTTCGCACTGCCGCTCGCGATCTACACGCTGAGCGCCTTCTTCCGGGAGATCCCCTGGGAGCTCGAGCAGGCGGCTCAGGTCGACGGCGCCACGCCCTTCCAGGCCTTCCAGAAGGTGATCGTGCCGCTCGCGGCGCCGGGCGTCTTCACCGCGGCGATCCTCGTCTTCATCTTCGCCTGGAACGACTTCATCTTCGCGAACACGCTGACCTCGAGCAACAGCGCCCGAACCGTGCCCGCCGCGCTCGCGTTCTTCACCGGCGGCTCGCAGTTCCAGCAGCCGGTGGGCGCCGTGGCCGCCGCGGCGGTCGTGGTCACGATTCCGATCATCATCATGGTCCTGATCTTCCAGCGCCGCATCGTGGCCGGGCTCACCGCCGGCGCCGTCAAGGGATAAGGAGGGGGCAGAGATGGCCGACATCACGCTCGATCACGTAACGAAGCGCTACCCGGACGGCTACGAGGCCGTCAAGGACATGAGCCTGACGATCGAGGACGGCGAGTTCGTGATCCTCGTCGGCCCGTCGGGCTGTGGGAAGTCGACTGCCTTGCGGATGGTCGCTGGACTGGAGGACATCACCGACGGCGAGCTGCGTATCGGCGACGAGGTCGTCAACGAGAAGGCCCCGAAGGACCGGGACATCGCGATGGTGTTCCAGAACTACGCGCTCTACCCGCACATGACCGTGCGCGACAACATGGGCTTCGCGCTCAAGCTCAGGGGAGCGCCCAAGGAGGAGATCAACCAAAAAGTCGAGGAGGCTGCCCGGATCCTCGACCTCACCCAGCATCTCGACCGCAAGCCGGCCAACCTCTCAGGCGGCCAGCGCCAGCGGGTGGCCATGGGCCGCGCGATCGTCCGCGACCCCAAGGCGTTCCTGATGGACGAGCCACTCTCCAACCTCGACGCCAAGCTGCGCGTGCAGATGCGCACCGAGGTGTCGCGCATCCAGGACCGGCTGGGCACGACCACGATCTACGTGACGCACGACCAGACCGAGGCGATGACGCTCGGCGACCGGGTCGCCGTCATGCGCGCCGGCATCCTCCAGCAGGTCGGCTCGCCGATGCAGCTCTACAACAACCCGCTCAACCTGTTCGTGGCCGGGTTCATCGGCTCGCCGGCGATGAACTTCATGCCGGTCCACGTGAGCGGTGACAGCGTCAAGCTGCCCTTCGGGGAGGTGAGGCTGCCCCAGTCGCTGCGGGAGCGACTGGGGCGCCAAGCAGAGGGCCGCCAGCTGATCGCCGGCATCCGGCCCGAGAGCTTCGAGGACGCCTCGCTGGTGGGCGACGCCCGCGACCGCGGCCTGACGTTCAGGGCACGTATCGAGGTGCTCGAGTCGATGGGCTCCGAGCTCTACGCGCACTTCTCGGTCGAGGCCGAGGCGGTGGAGTCGAAGGAGCTCCGGGAGCTGGCCGAGGACGCCGGCGGGGGGGAGGTCCCGTCGAGCGGCGAGGAGGGCCGGATCGTCGCGCGGCTCGAGCCCGCCAGCGGCGTCAAGCAGGGTGAGGAGGCGGAGCTCTGGGTCGACGCCGAGCGGCTCCACCTGTTCGACCCCGGCAGCGGGGCGAGCCTCACGGCGGACGGTGACGCCGCCGCCGCAAGCGGGCGCTTGCAGCAGGGCGCCGAGCAGGAGCAGGCGCAGGCGGAGAGCCAGCCGGAAAGCCCGGCTACCGAAGCTCCTTCCTGAGCCGCCTGACCAGCGTGTCCTCGTCCCAGGAGGGCTTGTCGAGCTCGCCGCGCAGGCGCTCGATCACCTCGTCGTCCCACTCGTGGGTGCGAAGCAGGAGGTAGCGCAGGGTCGCCACGCGCATGTAGGCCTCGGTCTCGGTGCCGCGGCCGATGAGGTCGGCCTCGCGCAGCATCTCCACGACCGGCTCGTACTCGTCCTCGAACCAGGCGCTCGC
>JBJMLJ010000558.1:0-4266 GCA_045805365.1 Thermoleophilaceae bacterium | reverse complement strand
GCGACTGGCGCTCGAGCCGCTCGTGCAGCTGGGCGGCCTCGGCCTGGCGCTTGAGCGGCCGCAGGTGGGAGCGCGCCTCGCGCTCGACGTCGAGGGCCCGCGAGAGGTTCTCCCCGGTGCGCTCGAGCTTCAGCTGGGCGCGGCGGCGCCGCTTGCGGTGTTTGCCTAGGCCCGCGGCCTCCTCGATCAGGAGGCGCCGCTCGCGCGGCCGCGAGAGGACGATGGCCTCGACCTTGCCCTGGGAGACGACCGAGTGCATCTCCTTGCCGAGCCCGGAGTCCGAGAGCACCTCGAGCACGTCCACGAGCCGGCAGCGGGCGCCGTTCAGGCGGTACTCGCCCTCGCCGTCGCGCGACAGCTTGCGCACGATCGATATCTCGGAGAAGTCGCTGTCGAGGATCCGATCGCCGTTGTCGATCACGACCTCGACCTCGGCGGCGGTGGAGCCCTTGATGCCGTGGCCGCCGGCGAAGATCACGTCCTTCATCACCTGGCCGCGCACGGCCAGCGGGCTCTGCTCGCCGAGCGCCCAGAGCACGGCGTCCGTGATGTTCGACTTGCCGGAGCCGTTGGGGCCGACGATCACCGACACGCCCGGGGCGAACTCGAGCTTGGTCCGCTGGGGGAAGGACTTGAAGCCCTTCATGGCTATCGAGCGGAGGTGCACTAGTTACCTCCGCGGGGCCTCCGGCCCCGCGTCTTGATCAGATGCTTCGGCATCACGCCTCAGATCCTCGGGCAGCGAGTCGAGGGCCTGCAGGGCCGCCTCCTGCTCGGCGCTCTTCTTGGTCTTTCCCTCCCCGCGGCCGAGCTCCTGCCCACTCACCTCGGCGACGGCCACGAAGCTGCGGTCGTGCGGCGGGCCCTCCTCGGCCTCGATCCGGTAGGCCACGACCTCCGCGCGGCGCGCGAGCCGCTCCTGGAGCACCGACTTGTAGTCGACCGGGTGCTCGAGGGCGTCGTCGATCTCGTCGGCGAACGAGCGCACCACTGCCGGCGCCGTGCGCTCCACGCCGTAGTGGAGATAGGCCGCGCCGATGATCGCCTCGCACACCGAGGCCAGCACGCGCTCCGACTCGACCAGCATCTCGACGCTGCGGCCCGTGCTCCGCGGGGCCGCCTCGCGCAGGCGATCGGGCACGCCCAGATCGCGGGCGACCCGCGCGCAGGACGGCCCGCTCACCGCCTGGGCGCGCACCTTGGTCAGGCGTCCGGCGCCGTAGCGCTCGAAGCGCGGGAAGAGGTGGTCGGAGACGGCGAGGCTCAGCACGACGTCGCCCAGGAACGCCAGCCGCTCGTAGGACTCGGAGCGGTGATCGACCCACGACGCGTGGGTGAAGGCCTGCCGCCGGAGATCCTCCGGCAGCCCCTCGATGAGCTCCGGCAGCCCCTCAGGTCGCTTCGATCTCCGCAGCATGCGCAGCGACGAAGTCCGCGGCCTGGCCGACCGTGAGGATCCTGGCCGCCTCCTCGTCGGGAATGCGAATGCCGTAGCTGTCCTCCAGCTCGACGACCAGCTCCACGAGGTCGAGTGAATCGGCCTCGAGATCCTCCTTGAAGCGCGTCCCGTCCTGGATCCGGCCAGGCTCGATCTCCAGCTCGCCGGCCAGGTGATCGCGGATGCGTTCGAGGACCTCGTCCCGGGTCATCGCGTCTCGACGCTAGCAGCGGTCGCGGACCTCAACGCACCCGCGCTGTCGAGCGCTTCCCGGGTCCGCTCCACCATCCGTTCGTCGGCGGCTCGGCGGGCCAGGCGGATGGCGCTCGCGATGCCCTTCGGGCCGAAGCTGCCGTGGCCCACGACCACCGGCTTCCGCAGCCCGAGCAGGATCGCGCCTCCCACGCCCTCCGGGTCGATCTCGTCCCGCAGCCGCTCCACGTTCCGTTTGATCAGGAGGCCGCCCAGGCTGGAGATCGCGCCCGAGCGGATCCGCTCGCGGATGGCGTCCCTCACCACTCGGGAGGTCCCCTCGAGGACCTTGAGCGCGACGTTGCCGGTGAAGCCGTCGCTGACGATCACCTGCGCCCCGGCGCCCGGCAGGTCGAAGCCCTCGACGTTGCCGACGTAGTTGAGCGGCCCCTGCGCCAGGCGCTCACCGGCCTCGAGCACGTCGGGCGTGCCCTTGCCCTGCTCCTCGCCCACCGAGAGGAGCCCCACGCTCGGGCTGTCCACGCCGACCACCGCGTCCATGAAGGCGGCGCCGAGGTAGGCGAACTGGACGAGGTGCTCGGGCCGTACCTCCACGTTCGCGCCGCAGTCGAGCAGGAGGACGGGGCCCTTCGGCAGTGGCGCGAGCACCGCCAGGGCAGGCCGGTGGACGCCCTTGATCCGCTTGATGCTCAGCGTTGCCGCGGCCATCGTCGGACCCGTGCTGCCCGCCGACACGAGCGCGTCGGCGCGGCCTTCGGCGACGGCCTTGGCCGCCCGGACGATCGAGGCCTCGGGATGCTCGCGGACAGCCCGCACGGGCTCCGCTCCGCTCTCGATCCGCTCCGGCGCATCGACGATCTCGACGCCGTCCCCGAGCTCCGCCGCGGGCCCGAACAGGAGCGCCGGGATACCCGACCGGCGCGCGCCCTCGGCGACGGCGGCGGGCCCCTGGTCCGCTCCGTTCGCGTCGACCGCGATCACGGGGCGCGCTTACTCTTCGTCGGCCTCGGGCTGCTGCACGACCACCTCGCGTCCGGCGTAGGTGCCGCAGTTGGCGCAGACCCGATGCGGACGCTTGGGCGCGTGGCAGCGCGGGCACTCCTCCAGCGCCGGAGCGCCGACCTTGTGCTGCGAGCGGCGCTTGTTCGTCCGCGAGTGAGACTGTCTCTGCTTGGGAACGGCCATGTGGCGGCCGCTCAGTCTAGCTTCAGCTCGCGCAGCGCCGCCCAGCGCGGGTCCGGCTCGCGCTCGTGCCGGTGCTCGGGCCCGGCCTCGTTCAGGTTCTCGCCGCAGATTGCGCAGAGCCCCTTGCAGTCCTCCTTGCAGACGATCTGGGCGGGCAAAGCGAGCACGAGGGCGTCTCGCGCCCAGCCCTTCAGGTCGAGCTGCTGCCCCTCGAGGTAGGGCGAGTCGAGCTCCTCTCCCCCGCCTGGCTGGTCGACCTCGCGCGCGTCCACCTTCACGCGCTGGTCGGCCTCCTCGAGGCAGCGCATGCAGGGGCCGGTCAGCTGGACCTCGAAGCGGAGCCGCAGCGAATAGCCGGCGGTGGTGTGGGCGACGTCGAGCGCGGCCGGCGGCCGCCCCTCGACGGCGTACTCCTGGCCGCCGAACTCGAACGGGTCCACGCCGACGTGGAGCTCGAGCCGTCGCCCCTCGCCGGAGCTCAGCCCGAGCCGCCCGATGTCGAATATGTCGGTCGGCTGAGGCACGGCAGCCGAGGTTAGCGCCGCCGTCCGGGGCGAATCCCGCGCTGTGTGCGACTTAGCGCCAATATGCCTCCAAAAGCCGCATGCCGCTTGGCGGACGAGGTGATCGCGGAGATCGCGGCACGCCAGCACGGCGTGATCGGACTGTCGCAACTCGTCGGCGCTGGACTCAGCTCGAAGCAGGTGTCGTACCGCGTCCAGCAGCGGCGGCTCCACCGGATCTATCGAGGCGTCTACGCAGTCGGCCACGCGGTCCTAAGCCGGGAGGCGCACTGGATGGCGGCCGTTCTTGCCTGTGGCGACGGCGCTGCGTTGAGCCACCGCGACGCCGCGGCGCTGTACGCGCTTCGGCCGTCGGCCGCCACCCGGATCGACGTGACGATCGACTCACGCAACGGCCGCAGCCGTCGACGGCGTATCAGGCTCCATCGGTCGCCACTTCCGGCCGAGGAGGTCACGGCCATCGACGGGATCCCCGTCACCTCGGTGGCCCGGACCCTGCTCGACCTTGCGGCGGTCGTCCAAATGGACGCGCTCAAGCGCGCGATCAAGCAGGCCGAGCGACTGCGCCTTTTCGACCTCACCGACGTGCGTGCCGCGCTTCACAGAAATGAAGGACGCCCCGGCGCTCGTCGTCTCGCCGCCGCGCTGACAGCGCATGAGGAGCCGGCCTTCACGCGCAGCGATCTCGAGGACCTGATGCTCGCGCTAAGTCGCCGGCATGGGCTGCCCAAGCCGCTCGTGAATGCGACAGTCTCACGTACCGGCAGGTCAGCTACGAGCAGAGCTTCGTGGTCGAGACGCTGAAGCGCCTGCTTCAGCCCGAAGCGTCGATCAGCTCGACGCGGTAGCCGTCGGGATCGCGCACGAAGGCGATCTCCGGCCCCTCGGTCCGGCCGCCCGGCCGGT
>JBJMLJ010000557.1:0-6155 GCA_045805365.1 Thermoleophilaceae bacterium | reverse complement strand
GAGCGCAGCAGCACGAGGAGGACCAGGTAGCTGAACGCGAGCACGAAGACGAGGATCTTCCACATCGACCCGGCGACCAGGTTCTTGAAGTCCTCCACGTAGGCGGTCGCCCCGCCGACTTTCATGCCGGCGCTTCGGGCGAGCGCGCCGTGATCGTCCCGCAGGCGCGCCACGAGCGCCCGGGCCTGCGCGCTCTCCGGGTCGTGGCGGGGCTGAGCCTGAAGCAGCACCGCCCGGCCGTCGCGGGAGGTACGCGGCGGGGCGACCGCCGCGACCTCCGGGTCGCGCCGCAGCCGGCGGAGGTAGGCGCGGGCGGCGCGCCGGTTCCGGGCGGAGGAGGCGCTGCCCCGCTCGAAGCTCGCGACGATCTGGACCGGCCCCTCGGAGCCGGCGCCGAGCCGCTTGGCCGCCAGCTCGGCGCCCACGCGCGTCTCGTTGCCGGCCGGGAACTGGCGCAGCGCCCCGTCGCCGAAGGACAGCGACAGCGCCGGAATGGCGAGCAACAGGAGGACGGCCGCGCTGGCGACCGCGGCGAGCACCGGGCGACGGGTCACGCGCTCGGTCCAGCGCTGCCAGAAGTCGCGTCGCGGCGGGCGGTCGGGGTGGGTCGAGCCCGGGCGGCGGCGGCGATCGCGCCAGTTGCGGGCCACCAGCGCGGCGATCACCGCGAGCCGGCCGCGCGCGTACGCGCGCCTGCCGAGCAGGCGCATCAGCGCCGGCAGGAGCGTCACGGCGCCCAGGATCGAGACCGCGACCACGATGATCGCGCCCATGGCCATCGAGCGGATCGTCGTCGAGTCGACCAGGAAGAGGCCGGCGAGCGAGATCATCACGGTGAGGCCCGAGAAGGCCACGGCGAGGCCGGACGTTCGCAGCGCGATCCTGCGCGCCTCGACAGGCTCGGCCCCCGCCCGCACCTCCTCGCGGTAGCGGGCGAGCACGAACAGCGAGTAGTCGACGGCCACCCCGATCCCGATCATCGAGGCGACGTTGGTGACGAACACCGACATGTCCGTCGCCTGGGAGAGGAAGTAGATCGCCGCCCCCGTCAGCGTCACGCTCGCGAAGCCGAGCGCCAGCGGCAGCGCGGCGGCCGCGAGGGAGCCGAAGACGGCGAGCAGGATCAGCAGCACGATCGGAAAGCCCTTGCTCTCGGCCGACGCCAGATCCTTCTTCGAGAGGTCCTGCATGCCGGCCCACAACGCCTGCTGGCCGACGAGGTGGGCCTCCACGTGGTCGGGTCGCGTCTTGCCCTTGCCGAGCGCGTCACGAAGGTCGACCGCGAGGTCCGCGGTCTGGTCGAGGCTGCCGTTCACCCGGAGCGGGAGGACTACGACGGAGGCGTCGCCCGGCTGACGCTTGGCGGCCCGGGCCGCGCTGGCGCTCAGCCCTACGTGGGGGAGCCGCGCGGCGATTCGATCGGCCCGGTCGATCTCGGACCGGACGCCGGCGGTGGTCGCGCCGGGGCGGCGCGCCAGGACGACCGCGAGCGCCTGGTCCTGGGCGCGCTCGAAGCGAGTGAGGTTGCGGCTGACGACCTCGGAGCCGGACCCCGGGACGTCGAAGCCGCCGGCCGTCAGGTGATCGGTCTGGCGAGCGGCGAACGGGGCGGCGGCAAGGAGCAGCAGCAGCCACGCGCCGACCACGTACCAGCGCCGCCGCTCGAGAAAACGCCCCAGCCTGTCGATCCCCGCCTGCACGTCCCGCCTCCTGCTTGGCTAGCCAGCCAAGCATCCCGGACTGCGGCGGGGTTTATGTGAGGTGGGTCACACGCCCACCCCGAGGAGCTGGCGTGCGATCTCCACGCCGAGCGCGAACGGCTGGGAGGAGTCCCAGTCAGGATCGGAGCTCAGCTGGATTCCGAAGCCGTCGCCGAGCGCGAAGAGCACCGCGGCCACCGATTCGGGATCGGCCTGGAGCTTTACTACGCCCTGGCGCTCCTTTTCGCGCAGCGCATCGGCGAGGTGCTCGCGCCAGCGGCGGTAGAGCTCGGCCAGCTCCGCGCGGATCTCGTCGCTGTGGCGCGAGGCGCTCAGCATCTCGTAGGTGACCGCCTGGCTCCCCGGCTCGTCCTCGATGAACTCCTCGAGCCCGACGACGAGCGCCTGGACGATGGCGTCCACCGAGTCGGCGCGCGCCAGACGCTCGTCCATGACCTTGATGCGCACCTCGCAGTCGTGGCGGACGACCTCGACGAGCAGCCGCTCCTTGGAGCCGAAGTAGTAATGCAGGAGGCCGCGCGAGACGCCGGCCTCGCGGGCCACGTGATCGAAAGTCGAGCCGGCGGCGCCGCGCCTGCCGACGCTGGCCCGCATCGCCTCGATGATCCGCTGAGCCTTCTCTCCCTCGAGCTTCCGAGGGACCTCGACCGATGCCTCCATCTGCGGCGGAAGTCTAGCTCGCTAGCTGGCCGGCCAACCAGAGACACCAGGGGCGCCCGAAGGGGCGCCCCTGGAAGCTCAAGAGTTGCGGGCGGTTAGGTGGTGCCTACCGGCTCGCTCGACGCCGGCTCCGGCGTGGTCGTCGCCGTGTACTCGAACTCCTCCTCGGCGCCGAACAGCGCGTCGAGGACCTTCTTGCGCAGTCCCTCGCTCATGGCGAGAGCGAGGCCCGCACCCACGAGTCCGATGAGGAGCAACCGGCCGCGACGCCGCTTCTTCCTCTTACCGCGCAGCGAATCGGCCGCCTCGCGCAGCGCGCTGGCCGCCTCACGGAGCTCCTTCTGCGTCTTCTTGTCCTCCGTGAGCGAGCGGACGGGGCCCTTGCCGTTCGACATGCGCCCGTACGCCTTACGCGCGGACTCGAACGCCGTCTTCAGGTTGTCGCGAAGGTCCTCGTCCTCGACCAGCCGCTGGATGTACTGGTTCGTCCGAACCGCTTGACCAGCGGCTACCGCTCCGGCTCCGGCCTTTGCGGCTTTTTTCTTAGCTGCCATCGCTCTCCTCGAAGTGGCTTGCGCGTGCGCACACTCTAGCCGGAACCGATTACCCGGAACGAGCGGGTTTCCTACGGAAGCACCGGCAACAGCACGGAGCTGCCGTCCGCGCCGCCGTAGCGGATCGTGTTGACGGCGGGCTGGTTGGGACGGAACTCGAAGCGCGAGGGATCGTCCTTGTCGAGCGTGAAGGTCCCGGGCGTGTGGTTCGGCGTGTCGTTCGAGGCGAGCTGCAGCCGCAGGCGGTGGCCCGGCTGGAACTCGTTGGCCGTTGGCCAGACCTCTATCTCGTAGGGGATCCACTTGTTCGGCTCGATCGGCTGCGGGTCGACGTGGGTGTGGTACGGGCGCTCGGGCCGGCTCAGCTTCCTGTCGAGCGCCCGGTGCGAGGCGCGCAGGAACCCCTCCGTGAGCAGCGTGGCCTTGCCGCCCGGGGCGACGTCCGACACGCGCACGAACCAGTCGGTGTCCGGAGCCGTCGAGCGCGCCACGAGGTGCATCGAGATCGGGCCGACGAGCGTCAGCCGGCGGGCGAGCGCCGGTGTCTGCCAGACGAGGCCCTCGTGCTCCTCGTAGGACTGGTCGAAGGGAAGGTACGGCGTGACGGCGAGGTCGCCGTGACGGCCGAGCGTGTTGGTCCAGCCGTCGGCGGGATCGGTCGCGTAGGACTGCTCGCCGGCGGCTGCGCGACCCCGGCCGAGCGCTCCCGCGCCGAGGTAGTAGCGCCTGTAGTGGACGCCGGCAGGCGGCCAGCTCGAGCCCGTGATGTAGCGGTCGCGGCCCATCACGTAGAGCTTCACGCGCGGCTGCGAGGGTGTCTTCGCCCCGTTGAGGTAGTGATCGAGGAACTCGAGCTCGCGCGCCTTGAAGTCGTCGAGCTTGGAGGCCGGGTAGCCCTGCGGGTTGAACGGAAGCCCGGCGGCGCCCTTATGCGGCACGGGGTCGACCCAGAGGCTCGTCTCCACGCCCTGGCGGCCCTGGAGGTGACGCCACATCTCGGAGGCGCCGCGGATGAAGCCGTCGAACCAGCCGTCGTAGATCAGCGTCGGCACCTGGATGCGCGAGGCCAGCGGCCCCGGCGAGCGGTGCTTGTAGAACTCGTCGTAGGTGGTGTTGGCGAGGTAGTCCCAGGCGATCGACTCCGACTGCGCCTGGTCCAGCTTCGCCTTGGCCGCCTTGTCGCGATTGGACGGATCCTGGGGGCCCGACAGGAGGCCGGCGCCGTTCTGCTGGAGGGCCAGGTACTGGGCGCCGAAGAACTGGGACAGGATGCCGCCGTGGTAGGCGGCATCGCGGTAGAGGTCCTCGAGCGCCACCGCCGGGACGATCGCCTTCAGGTGCGGCGGGCGCTGGCCGGCGGTCATGTACTGGGTGATCCCCTCGTAGGAGCCGCCGACCATGCCGACGCGCCCGTTCGACCACGGCTCCCCGGCGAAGTGCTCGACGAGCGCGGCGCCGTCCTTCTGCTCGCGCGGTGAGAAGTAGTTCTCGTTCAGGTTCCCCTCGCTCTCGCCCGAGCCGCGGATGTCGACGACCACGTGCACGAAGCCGCGGCTGACGAGGTAGTCGTCCGTCCCCTCGACCGCCTTGCTGTAGGGCGTGAGGGTCAGCACCACGGGGAACCTGCCGGGCGCCGGGGTGGAGCCGTGAGCCGGCCGGCCGACGGCGGCCGCGAGCTCCACGCCGTCGTCCATGCGGACGTACTCCTCCGAGGTCGCGTTGTCGTACCTCGGCTGCGGCGGCGTGTAGGCGGAGGCGGGCGCCGCGAGCGCGAGCGCGCACGCCACGGCAGCCGTCAGGGCCCCTGCTCCCCGCACGACCGAGGAAGCTACTGCGTCAGTTCTTGCGGCGCGCCGCCACCGGCTCGCCGCCACGGCGGCGGCTCCGCCGGGTGCCGCCCCCGGTCCGGCGGCGTCCGTCGCCGCTCGGTTTGTCCGCCGGCTCGAGCGCGGCCTCGAGCACCTCGTCAACGGAATCGACGGGGATGAACTCCATGTGCTTGCGCAGGTGCTCGGGGATGTCCTCGACGTCCTGCTCGTTGCGCCGCGGGATGATGAGCCGGTTGATGCCGGCGCGCTGGGCCGCCAGCGCCTTCTCCTTCAGGCCGCCGATCGGCAGCACCTGGCCGGTCAGGGTGATCTCGCCGGTCATCGCCGTGTCGGAGCGCACCGGCCGGCCGATGGCGAGCGACGCGAGGGCGGTCGCCATCGTGATGCCGGCGCTCGGCCCGTCCTTCGGAATGGCGCCCGCCGGCACGTGCACGTGCAGGTCGTTGGTCTGGAACCAGTCATCGGGCAGCGCGCCGTCGAGCCGGGTGCCGTGCCTCTTGACGTAGGAAAGGGCGGCCGCGGCCGACTCCTTCATCACGTCGCCGAGCTGGCCGGTCACCTGGAGCTTGCCCTCGCCCGGGTAGGCGGTCGCCTCGACGAAGAGGACGTCGCCGCCGGTAGGGGTCCAGGCGAGGCCGGTGGCGACGCCGGGCTCATCCGTGCGCCGCTGGACGTCGGGCTGGAACCGACGCCGGCCGAGCAGCTCGGCCACCTGGCGGGCGCGAATGGTTCGCTTCGACCGCCGGCTGCCCTCGGCGAACTCGCGGGCGACCTTGCGGCAGACCGAGCCGATCTCGCGCTCGAGCTGGCGCACGCCCGCCTCGCGCGTGTAGCCGTCGATGATCACGTCGAGCGCCTCGTCGGTGAACTCGATCTTCGACCTGCCGACGCCGTTGCGCTCCATCTGCCGCGGCACGAGGTAGCGCTTGGCGATCTCGCGCTTCTCCTCGTGCGTGTAGCCGGAGAGCTCGATCACCTCCATCCGGTCGCGCAGCGCCGGCGGGATCGGCTCCAGCTGGTTGGCGGTGGTGATGAAGAAGACGTTCGAGAGGTCGAACGGGAGGTCGAGGTAGTGGTCGCGGAAGGTCGAGTTCTGCTCGGGATCGAGCACCTCGAGCATCGCGCTAGACGGGTCGCCGCGGAAGTCCGCGCCCATCTTGTCGATCTCGTCGATCATCAGGACGGGGTTGTGCGACTCGGCGTCGCGCATCGCCCGGATGATCGTTCCGGGGAGGGCGCCGATGTACGTGCGGCGATGGCCGCGGATCTCGGACTCGTCGCGCACGCCGCCGACCGAGATCCGCTCGAACTTGCGGCCCATGGCGGCGGCCACGGACCTGCCGAGCGAGGTCTTGCCGACGCCCGGCGGTCCCACGAAGCAGAGGATCGAG
>JBJMLJ010000556.1:0-6381 GCA_045805365.1 Thermoleophilaceae bacterium | reverse complement strand
TACCTCCGCGTCGTCCCGCGCGACACGATCCAGGGTGCGGCGATCGCCACGCAGATGAAGGCCGACGGCTGCAAGACGATCTACATCGTCAACGACAAGGAGGTCTACGGCGCGGGTCTCGGCAAGAACATCGAGAACGCGGCCAAGACCAACGGCCTGAAGGTCCTCGGTAACGACGGCTTCGACAAGAAGGCCGCGAACTACCGCTCGCTTGCCTCCAAGATCAACGGCAAGCACCCCGACTGCGTCGCCGACAGCCAGGTCGTCGAGACCAACGGCGTGCAGATGGGCAAGGACCTGGCGGCCGGCGTGCCGGGCGCCAAGCTGTACGGCCCGGACGGCCTGGCGATCTCGTCCTTCGCCGATCCGAAGAAGGGCGGTATCCCGACGAGCGACGATACGCGCTGGAAGCTGTTCGTCGCGACGCTCGATCCGGCCAAGTACCCGCCCGCGGGCAGGAAGTTCTTCGCGGACTTCGCGAAGGCGTATCCGAGCAACCCGCACCCGGATCCGTACGCGATCTACGGGTACGAGTCGATGTCGCTGATCCTGGATGCCATGCAGAAGGCCGGCAGCAAGGGCAACGACAGGGACCAGGTGCTGAAGAACCTGTTCGCCACGAAGAACCGTCAGAGCGTCCTCGGGACGTACAGCATGGACAGCACTGGCGACTCGTCCATCACGGACTACGGCGTCTACACGATCAAGAACGGGCAGCTCACGTTCTTCAAGGTCATCAAGGCGCAGAAGTAAGGACCAGACGTTGACTTGGAGCTCCGGGGCGGGCCTTGCGGCCCGCCCCGGGGTCTCCGGTTAATCTTCCGCCCGTGGAAGCCGGCTCGGCTCTCGCCACGCAAGGCACCAGCCTCCCGGCGCGACTGCGCCAGTTCGTTTCGCAGTACGGCCTGATCGCCGTCCTGCTCGTGATGCCGGTGGTCTTCGGCATCAGCGACCTCGTCAACGACGGAAACCTCACGAGGCTCGGCAACAACTTCGTAGCCGGTGTCTCCAACGGCTCGATCTGGGCGCTGATCGCGCTCGGCTACACGCTCGTCTACGGGATCATCGAGCTGATCAACTTCGCCCACGGCGACCTGTTCATGATCGGGTCGTTCGTGAGCTTCGCGTTCTGGAGCACCATCGGCCTCGGGCTCAGCACTGGAACGGCCGGGGTGATCGGCGGCACCCTCGTGACCCTTGTGGTGGCCATGCTCGTCTGCGGCTCGCTCAACGTTCTGATCGAGCGCGTGGGCTACAGGCCGTTGCGGAACGCTCCCAAGCTCGCACCGCTTATCACCGCGGTCGGGTTCTCGTTCATCCTCCAGAACGTCGGGATCCTCTGGCTGGGGGGCTCGCCGCACAGCGTCGACGACCTCATCCACACGCAGCAGCAGCTCTTCACGGTCGCGGGCGTGACGGTCCATCGCGGCGATCTGCTTTCGGTGGCCGCGACGGTGCCGCTCGTTCTCCTTCTGACGACCTTCGTCGGCCAGACCCGCTTCGGAAGGGCCATGCGGGCTACCGCCCAGGACCCCGAGGCCGCGCGGCTGATGGGGATCAATGTCGACACGACTATCTCCTTGACCTTCCTCCTGGGGGGGCTGATGGCCGGGGCAGCTGGGCTGATCTACGCGCTCTACCAGACAACCATCTGGTACTTCCAGGGCTTCCAGGCGGGCTTGATCGCGTTCACTGCTGCAGTGATGGGAGGCATCGGGAACCTTTGGGGCGCCGTGCTCGGCGGCCTCATCATCGGCTTCATCCAGCAGATCACCGACAACCGGATCGGCGCCGAATGGACGCCGGCGGTCGTGTTCGCATACCTGGTGCTGATCATGGTCTTCCGGCCGCGCGGTCTGCTCGGGGAGGAGACGCGGGAGGCCGGATGAGCAGAGCCAGCCTGCGCCGGGGCATCGCGCCGCTCCAGCAGAATCGCTTCGTCCAGCGCCACGGCAACCTGATGCTCGCTGTGGTCCTCTTCTTCATCGCGGCGATCCTGCCGTTCTTCTACGACCAGTCGGCCGGCTTCATCGACAGCTCCGTCACCGCCCTCGCGTACGTGGTCATGGCGCTCGGCCTGAACGTGGTCGTCGGCTTCGCCGGCCTCCTGGACCTCGGCTACGTCGCCTTCTACGCGATCGGCGCCTACACGGTCGGCTGGTTCGGGTCGTCCTTCTTCGACAAGATCAACCACGAGAAGGGCGTTCACGTCGGCGTCTCCGGGGTCACGGCGCACCTCCCGGGCTTCCACCTCAACTTCCTGATCATCCTGCTGATAGCGGTGATCCTCTGCGCGGGCGCGGGCGCGCTGATCGGGATCCCGACGCTAAGGCTGCGGGGCGACTACATCGCCATCGTGACGCTCGCCTTCGGCGAGATCATCGATGTGATCGCCGTCAACGGCGACTCGCTCCATATCGGCGGCTACTACCTGACGCAGGGACGGCAGGGGATCACGCCGATCGACCGGGTGGACCTGCCCGGGCTCAACCAGTTCACCTCGCTGAACTTGAGACCCTGGTTCTGGACTGCCCTGGGGATGGTCGCGCTTGTCTTGTTCGTGAACTTCCGCCTGCGCGACTCGCGCCTCGGACGGGCGTGGGTCGCCCTGCGTGAGGACGAGGTCGCCGCAGCGTCGATGGGTGTCCCCCTAGTGCGCACCAAGCTGCTCGCCTACTCCACCGGCGCCGCCTTCGGCGGGATGTCCGGCGCCTTCCTCGCCTCCTACCAGAACACGGTCAACGCGGACCAGTTCCTGTTCTCCTTCTCGATCTTCGTCCTCGCGATGGTGATCCTCGGCGGCATGGGCAGCATCTGGGGCGTCGTGGTCGGCGCGATCTCGCTGTCGTTCATCAACACCTATTTCCTCCCCGACGTCCTCACTCCCCGCGCCCAGGACCTCTTCGGCCAGGGCTTCGATCTCTCCGAGCTCAGCTTCGGGATCTTCGGCTTCCTGCTCGTGATCATGATGCTGCTGCGTCCGCAGGGGCTGTTGCCGGAGCGAAGGCGGCAGGCCGAGCTCACCGAGGGGCTTGCCAGCGACGAAGCGCTGTTCGAGGTCCAGGCATGAGCGACGGCAACGGCCGCATCCTGGAGGCTGGCCAGGTCTCGAAGGCCTTCGGCGGACTACTCGCGGTGAGCGAGGTCGACTTCTTCATCCCGACTCGGTCGATCGTCTCGATCATCGGCCCCAACGGCGCGGGCAAGACGACCTTCTTCAACATGCTCACCGGCCTCTACAAACCCACCGCGGGCAGGATCAGCTTCAAGGGCAGGAACATCACCGGCGAAAGGCCCGACCGGATCACCAAGGCGGGCGTCGCACGGACCTTCCAGAACATCCGCCTGTTCAAGACGATGTCGGCCCTCGAGAACGTGATGGTCGGCGAGCACGCGCGGATGAAGGCGGGCCTGTTCGGGTCCATCCTCCGGCCGCCGCGGGTGCGGCGCGAGGAGCGGGAGGTCCGGGAGAAGGCCCGCGAGACCCTCCACTACGTCGGCCTGGGTGAAGACGTGATCGACCAGGTGTCGGCCAACCTCTCCTATGGCGACCAGCGCAGGGTCGAGATCGCTCGCGCGCTCGCCTCGGACCCGGAGCTGCTGCTGCTCGACGAGCCCACGGCCGGCATGAACCCGCAGGAGTCCGCCAACCTCACGGCGTTCATGGAGAAGCTGCGCGACGAGCGCAACCTCACGATCCTGTTGATCGAGCACGACATGAAGGTCGTGATGGGCGTCTCGGAGAGGATCACCGTGCTCGACCACGGCGAGAAGATCGCCGAGGGCGACCCGCAGCAGGTTCGCGAGAACCCGCGCGTCGTCGAGGCCTACCTCGGGAAGCAGGGCTGACCGTGGCCTTCCTCGAGGTCAGCGACATCCACACCTTCTACGGCAACATCGAGGCGCTCAAGGGCATCTCGCTGGAGGTCGAGGAGGGCGAGATCGTCACCCTGATCGGCTCGAACGGCGCCGGCAAGTCGACCACTCTGCGCTCGATCTCCGGGTTGACGCCGCCCACGCAGGGCTCGATCAAGTTCGACGGCGACGAGCTGGCTGAGATGGCGCCGCAGGACATCGTCCAGCTCGGGATCTCGCAGTCACCGGAGGGACGGCACGTCTTCCCGCGCATGACCGTCCGCGAGAACCTCGAGCTCGGCGCCTTCCTGCGGCGCGACCGGGCCGGCGTGGACGGCGACATGGACCGCGTCTTCGACCTCTTCCCGCGCCTCCAGGAGCGCGAGAGGCAGAAGGCCGGGACGATGTCCGGCGGCGAGCAGCAGATGCTGGCTATCGGCCGGGCGCTGATGGCCAACCCCAAGCTGCTGTTGCTGGACGAGCCGTCCATGGGCCTCGCTCCGATCCTGGTGGAGCGGATCTACGAGACGATCGAGGAGATCAACAAGCAGGGCACGACGATCCTCCTGGTCGAGCAGAACGCCAACTTTGCGCTCGAGGTCTCGGGGCGCGGATACGTTCTCGAGACCGGTCGCGTGGCCGTGGCGGACGAGTCGGAGAACTTGCGCGAGAACCCCGAGGTCCAGAAGGCGTACCTGGGCGCATGATCACTGTGGTCGCCACCATCGGGGCCAAGGCTCTCTACCTGCTCTACGGCTGGCTGATCTCGGCCGCCGTTGCCTCGTGGCTGTCGGCCCGCAAGGGCTACGGCGAGCGCCCTGGCCTGGCGGCCGGGCTGCTCCTTACGGTCGTCGGGGTCTTGCTCTGGCTCGTCTGGCCGGCTAAGCCGGACTCGCGTTGGAAGGTCCAGGGACCGCTACCGTTCGGAGGCAAGGGAAAGACCGTCGCAGAGGTCCGTGCCGAACGCGATGCTGCGGGCGACTGAGCAGGAAGAACGGGTAGAGCTAAGCCGAGTCGAGGTCGTGGGCGCCTGGCTCCGGCTGTGGACGCCACCACGCGACGCCGTGGTGCCACCCGTGCCCTGGCGCAAGCTGGCGATCGGCGGGGCTGTGCTGGCTGTGCTGATCGGCGGGGCGCTGGCGTTCGCCATCCCCCGCATCGACAAGTCGAAGGAGAAGACCGCAGCCCACGAGCGAGCCGGAGCGGCCAAGCAGGACGCAGCCGAGCGGCGCCGGATCATCCACGACCAGCGCGCGACCCTCGGAAGCGCTCCGAAGCCGTCCGGTCACCTGAGCGCGGCGGCCGAGCTCCGCGCGCGCGCGGACCTGCTGCGGACCGTCCAGTCCCGGATCACGCGCGACGCGCGCCACCGGGCCACCACCGGCGAGATCCAGGGGCGGGCCCTCCGGACCCAGTGCGTCCCGGCTCCGAGCAGCATCACCCGACGCGGCGCCGACCAGGTCCTGAGCCGCACGAGCGACGCCTACGACTGCCTGGCCGTGACCAGCGAGATCAAGCCCACGGCCACGAACAAGGGGGGCGAGCTCGGCTACCCCTTCCACGCCGTGATCAACTTCCGCCGCTTCACGTTCGCCTGGTGCAAGACGAACCCGCAGCCGGGCGAGCGCGCGGTACCCGACCCGCGCCGCCTGCCACTGCTGCCGAGCGTCTGCCAGGGCCCCTAGCGGGGGCGAACTGCCCGGGCTTGTCGCATTAACCACCGTATAGGTGGTCTTCGCGACATGCCCCACGGGATCGTGGACCGGAACGACCTCCGCGCGCTCGGATTCACCGACAGGCAGATCGAGCGGCGGGTCGAATCGGGGCTGCTGGTGCGGCGCTACCGGGGTGTCTACTCGATCGGCCGACCGATCGACACCGACGAGGGCGAGTGGCTCGCGGCCGTCAAGGCGTGCAGGCCACGTGCCGCTCTGAGCCATCGGAGTGCCGCGCGGCTGTGGGGTCTGCTCGACGGGCGCTCAAAGCTCCTCGAGGTGACGGTGCCGACGACGGCCGGCCTGCGGAGCCGCAAGCTGCTGATCGTCCACCGGTCGTCGACGCTCGAGCCAGAAGACGTTGTCCGAAAGCGGGACATCCCGGTGACCACCCCCGCTCGGACGGTGATCGACTGCGCCGAGAACCTCTACCCCCGACGCATCGAGCGCCTCCTCGATGAAGTCGTGCGCCTGGGCCTCTGCGACGAACCGGAGCTCCGACGAACGGCGGATCGCCACCGCAGCCGCGTGGGTGGCCGGCGGGTGCTCCGCGTGCTCGCTGAGCACCAGGCTGGCAGCACCGCCACGGCCAACGACTTCGAGGAGCTCTTCCTCTCGCTCTGCGACGAGCACGGCATCCCGCGGCCTCAGGTGAATCGGCCGCTGGGGTCGATCACCCCGGACTTCCGCTGGCCCGGACAGATGCTGATCGTCGAGACCGACGGCTGGGCGACGCACGGCCGGCGGCGCCGTGTTTTCGAATCGGATCGGGAACGCGATGTGAATCTGCAGGTGAAGGGCTGGCGAGTGC
>JBJMLJ010000555.1:0-2958 GCA_045805365.1 Thermoleophilaceae bacterium | reverse complement strand
CGGCCGCATGGCCGTTGCGCTTGCCGCGGACGCACCAGCTCCAGGCGCGGCTGCGCTGCTGGGGCTGGCCGGCCCGGCGGAGCAGCGTCTCCCAGCCGCGGCGCAGGCGGAGCTGTCCGAGCCCGCGCCGGGTGACGGTGGCGCGCGCCCTGTGGCAACCGGGGGTCCGGATCCCGTCGGCGCGCTCCCACATCTCGAGATAGGCCTCGGCGCCGTGCCACATGTCGCGGGCCATCCTCGGCCCGCCCAGGTGGTCGATGTCGTTGAACCAGTCGGCGTAGAGGCCGTAGTGGGCGACGCCGTCCTTGTCGTAGTCGAAGGTGCGCTCGCCCGTGCGCTGGCGGTCGAAGGTCACGCGGCCGTCATAGGACTTGAACGGGTAATGGACGCCGCTGCGCGCGTCCGGCTGGGCGGAGAGCCCGCCGAGGTCGGCGCCGTAGCCCCAGCCGAGCAGGTAGGGCGTGCGCTTCGGCCTGTACTTCTCGTAGTCCTTGACGTAGCTCGTCGCCACGCTGTGCCCCGGGAACGCCAGGCCGCCGAGCTTCCAGAGCCGGGGCCAGTTGCCCGGGTCCATCCAGCCGTGCGGCGAGATCACGCCCGAGTAGTGGTGCGCCTCGAGGAGGTCGAGCGTGTCGGCGACTCCCCTCTGGCTCATGTGGTCGGGGTTGATGATCATGTGCTTCTGCATCATTCGCTGCTCGAGGTAGCGCCCCAGCTCGGTGAGCCCGCGCGTGTTGCAGTGCGGCGCAGGCGGATAGGTCGGGAGCGTGCCGGCCGGGACCCCGAGCTTCGCGAGCAGGCCGGCGAAGACCGCGCTGGTCTGCGGGTTGAAGCTGTCGATCTCGTTGTCGTGGAGCGGCCCCTTGCAGGTCTGGGCGCTCCAGAACGAGCCGTAGCTGTCCTTGTTGCCGGCGTTGATCAACGCCCCGATCGGGCCGCTGTCGAAGCGCACTCCCGTCAGCGGGTTGTCGAACTTGTTGAGCAGCAGCGAGGAGCGCATGCCCATCCGATAGAACTCGTTCAGCTCGCGGTCGATGCTCGCCTTCGTGCAGCTCGACGGGTCCGCGCCGTGGCAGCCGAACAGCTCCGACACCTCGATCTCGAGGACGACGGCCATCTTGCCCTGGTTGATCACACGCCGGGCCTGGTACGGGTTGGTGACGATCTGGAAGAAGCCCTTGCCCGGCCCGCCCGCCTGGGCGTCGACGTAGCGCTGGAGCTCGCGCATGTCGGCGTAGCCCTTGCGCACGGTCGACATCTCGTCGCACGAGTTGCGCTTCCTCGCCTGGAGCTCGCAGAGCACGCGGTTCTCGTTGACCGACATCACCATCAGCTTCAGGCCCGACATCCAGGCGCGCTGGATCCAGCGCCAGTAGGTCCCCTCGTAGGTGAGGTTGTGAGCTCCCCACTCGGTGAGCTTCGGCCAGCCGGTCGTGTCGTGGGGTGACTCGGGCGCCCCGAAGTTGAGGAAGTTCTGGATCGGCGCGGCGCTCCCCCGCGGCCCCTCGATCGAGCTGCAGTCCGGGAGCGCGTAGGGGATGCCGTACCTGTCCCACGGCTTCCCGCAGTGGAAGTCGCCGCCGATGTACTCGAAGGTCATCCAGTGCATGTGGCCCTCGAGGTACCCGCCGACGGTGCCGTACGACGTCTTGCCCCGCCACGGCGTCCCGTGGGCGTTCAGCTCGGCCTCGGGATACACGGCGCAGCCGCGGGCGCGCCTGAAGCGGAAGCGGGTCTCGCCGCCGACCCGCATGCGCCGGCCCGGCTCGGACGCGGGCGAGAGCGTGAACGCGTCCTTGCCCGCCTCGGCGACGCTCCAGTCGGCCGCCGGGCTCGGCTTCGCCGCCGCCTTGACCGAGTCGCCCTGCGCCGCGAGGAACGTTCGGTCGGGCCGATAGAGCAGATAGCTGCCGAGGGTGGTGGCCTGCATCCGCAGGTGCTCGGCGCCGGGAACGGTGCGTCCCGACGAGGCGCTCCGCAGCGAGTAGCAGCCGCCCGCGAGCGAGTAACGGGTCACCTGCGGCCCGGCGGACGCGCTCGGCACCGCGAGCAGCGCCAGCGCGAGCCCGGCGAGGGGAACCGCCCTCCTGACCACCGCTCAAGGCTAACCGCGCGCGTTCGAGCAGCGCGCCGGTTGGAATGATCCGCCGGTGGAGAAGGTCAGCGATCGGCTCGAGCGATGGCTCCAGGGGGACCAGCCGAAGACGCTCGCCCGCCTGATCGACCTCTTCGGCGAGAAGAGCTTTGCCATCGTCTTCGTCGTCCTCATGGCCGTGCCGGCGCTGCCGCTCCCGACCGGGGGCGTGACGCACGTGCTCGAGGTGATCTCGATGCTGCTCGCGCTCGAGCTCATCGTCGGCCGCCGGACGATCTGGCTCCCCGCCCGCTGGCGGCAGCGCGACATCGCCGGCAAGTCGGGCGAGCGCTTCGCCGCGGCCCTCGTCAAGCGGATCCGCTGGTTCGAGCGCTACTCGCGACCGCGGCTCAGCGGGCTGCTCACCCATCGGCTGAGCGGGGTGCTGTTCGGCGTCGCCGTTCTCGGGCTCTCGCTCACCGCGTTCGTCGCCCCGCCATTCTCCGGCCTCGACACGCTGCCCTCGCTCGGCGTCGTCGTACTCAGCCTCGGCTTCCTGCTCGGGGACTTCGTCCTCGTGTGCGCGGGGCTCGTCATCGGCGCCCTCGGTGTGGTGGCGGTCATCGGCCTGGGCGGGCTCGCCGTGCGCGAGCTGCACCGCCTCTTCTAGGGCCAGCCGGCGGCCGCGACCGGCGCCTGCGCCGTGAGCACGCGGCCGTCGCGCGACGGGTCGGCCATCGTCGCGGGCCCATGCCATTCCCTGACGACCATGAACAGCGTCCTCCCGTCGGCGCCGCCGAGCATGCAGGCGAAGCAGCCGGCGTCGAGCTCGATGGTCTCTAGGACCTCACCGCCCTCGGCGACGCGCACGCAGCGGCTGTTCG
>JBJMLJ010000554.1:0-3786 GCA_045805365.1 Thermoleophilaceae bacterium | reverse complement strand
GGCGACGACGGTCAGCGGCCGGTAGGCGCCCTCGCAGGGGGGCACGTCGGGATCGGTGAGGACGCGCAGGGCGAAGTAGCAGGCCGACAGCGTCACGGGGAGCGGGCAGTTGAGGTTGCCCTCGTGCTGCTCGGCCGAGCCCGTGAAGTCGAGCGTCACGGCCTCGCCGTCGACCGTCGCGGTGAGACGCAGCTCCAGGTCCTCGTCGCCCGCCTCCAACACGTCGCTCGCCTGGCGCTCGCCGTCGTCGAGCTCCGCGATGCGGGCGCGGGTGCGGCGCTCCGCGTAGTCGAGCGTCTCCTCCATCGCCGCGCGGACGGTGTCGAGCCCGTAGCGGTCGGCGAGCGCGCCGACGCGCTCGGCGCCGCTGCGGTTGGCGGCGAGCTGTGCCCGGAGGTCGGCCTCGCGCTGGCGCGGGTTGCGCATCCGTCCCGCCAGCTCGCGCACGGCCTCGTCGTCGAGCCGGCGCGGCGCGATGACGACGCCCTCGTCCTCGAGCGAACGAGAGTCCGCCGGCATGCTCCCCGGCTCGGCGCCGCCGACGTCCGCGTGGTGGGCGCGCGACGCCGCGAAGCCGGCCAGCTCGGAGTCCGCGAACAACGGGCTGATCACCGTGATGTCGGGGAGGTGGGTGCCGCCCCGGTAGGGGTCGTTCAGGACCCACGACTCGCCGGGCCGCTGCTCCTCGCCCAGCACCGCCGCGACCGCCGAGGGCATCGCTCCCAGGTGCACGGGGATGTGCTCGGCCTGCATGACCATCCGCCCCTGCGCGTCGAACAGCCCGGTCGAGGCGTCGCGGCGCTCCTTGATGTTGGCCGAGTGGGCCGAGCGGACGAGCACGACGCCCATCTCCTCGCAGGCCGCGCGCAGCGCGCCGACCATCACCTGGAGGGCGATCGGGTCGAGC
This sequence comes from Thermoleophilaceae bacterium, assembly GCA_045805365.1. GTDB lineage: Bacteria > Actinomycetota > Thermoleophilia > Solirubrobacterales > Thermoleophilaceae > DASXBA01. The sequence goes on along the minus strand of JBJMLJ010000554.1, from coordinate 2,879 downwards.
CGGCTCATCCGGCTCGCTCCAGGGCGACGGCGTCCGCCTCCCCGCGGGCGCGCCAGCCGGGCGGCACGACCAGCGTCGAGCCCGGCAGCTCGACGATCGCCGGTCCGTCCGCGCCCAGCTCGCCGGGCCCGAAGACGGACGCCTCCACCCGCTCGCCGTCGAAGACGACCGATCGCGAGCCGCGTTCCTCCGCCTGCATCGGCGCGGCCGGCGCGAGCTCGGCGCCGGGGACCGCCGCTGCCACCCGCACGGTCACGAGCTCGAGCTCCGCGTCCGGGTCGTCGTAGCCGTAGCGCTCGGCGTGGGCGCTGTCGAAGGCGCCGCGGAGGTCCGCGGGGTCGGGCGCGAGCTCGCCGTCCACGGAGAGCTCGAAGGCCTGTCCGGCGTAGCGAAGGTCGTAGGTCGCCCGCAGCTCGGCCTCCGGCTCGGCCAGCTCTTTCCGGCCGCGCGCCCCGAGCCGCTCCACCACCTCAGAGATGCGCTCGCGCGTCAACGACTCGCCCGCCAGCAGGACGCTCTCCACCAGGTCGCGGCGGCGCTCGGAGACGAGCAGCCCGACCGCGGACAGCACCCCCGAGGCCGTCGGCGCCACCACCTGGGTCATCCCGAGCTCCTCGGCGATGGCCGCGGCGTGCAGCGGGCCGGCGCCGCCGAAGGCGACCAGCGCGAGGTCGCGCGGGTCGATCCCGCGCTCGACCGTGACCACACGAACCGCCTGGGCCATGCCGCTGTTCGCGACCCGCAGCACGCCCGCTGCCGCCTCCTCCAGGGAGAGGTCCAGCTCCGAGGCGAGGGCGCCGACCGCCGTGGCTGCCGCCTCTCGGTCGAGCTTCACTCCACCCGCGAGCGGGGAGTCCTCGTCGAGGAAGCCGAGCACCAGGTTCGCGTCCGTCACCGTGGGCTCCTCGCCGCCGCGGCCATAGGCAGCGGGTCCGGGATCGGCGCCCGCCGAGCGCGGTCCGACGCGCAGCGCGCCGCCGGCGTCGCGCCAGGCGATCGAGCCGCCACCGGCGCCCACCGTGTGCACCTCGACCATCGGCAGCGCCAGGGCCCGTCCGCCGACCTCGCGGCCACCGCCGACCGCGACCCGGCCCCCGAGCGACACCGACACGTCGCACGAGGTGCCGCCCATGTCGAGGCCGACGCAGTCCCCGCTCGCGCTCCGGGCGGCGCCGACGGCGCCGCCGGCGGGCCCCGACAGGACCGTCCACGAGCCGTGCCGCGCGGCGGTCCCGGCGTCGGCGGTGCCGCCGCTGGAGAGCATCACCTCGGGCAGGGGAAGCCCGGCCGAGCGGGCGCGCTCCGCGAGCCGCTCGAGGTAGCCGCGCAGGAGCGGGGAGAGCGCGGCGTCGACGACGGTCGTCGCGCAGCGCTCGTACTCGCGGAAGACGCCGGCGGTCTCGTGCGAGAGCGACACGTGCGCCTTCGCGATCAGCTCGCCGACGCGCTTCTCGTGCTCGGGATGGCGAAAGCCCCACAGGAGGCAGACCGCGGCGGCTTCGAACTCGAGCCCCTCGAGCGCCGACTGGAGCGCGTCCTCGTCGAGCGGCCGGAGCACGCCGTCCGGCCCCGTCCGCTCCGGCACCGGGACCCGGAGCTCCGCCAGCGGCGGGGGATGTCCGGCGCAGAGCCGGTAGAGCTCGGGCCGGGCCTGCCGGCCGAGCTCCTCGAGGTCCGTGAACCCCTCGGTGGCGAGCAGAGCCGTGCGGGCGACGCGCTCCTCGAGCAGCGCGTTCGTGCCGACCGTCATGCCGTGCACGAACCGCTCCACGTCATCGGCCGAGGCGCCGGCGGCGCCGAGCGCCTCCTCGACGGCGTCCATGACGCCCTCGGACTGGTCAGCGGGGGTGGTCGGCGCCTTGCCGGTGACGAGTCGGTCGCCGGCGAGCAGCGCGGCGTCGGTGAAGGTGCCGCCCACGTCGACGCCGAGGATCACTCCCAGAAGCTAAACGGGGGCGGCCCGAAGCGCCGCCCCCGTTCAAAGGTGCCCCCTGCGCCGAAGCCTCCACCTCGGCTCGCGGGAGCGAAGCCTTTCGGCTACTTACGCCGCAACGACCTCGAACTCCTCCTCGAGGTGCTTGTGCGACGGGCAGTACTTGCTGCCCGGCAGCGGCATACGCTGACACGCGGTCCCCTTGCGGGTGCTCGCGTGGCAACAAAGTGGGCTGCCGTCGAAGGTAACCCCCTCGCGCGCCTGCTGGTCCACGTACTCCTTGGCCAGCTCCACGTGACGCTGGACGACCCGGTACACGCGCATCTGATGCGTGATCGGGAAGAACTCGCGCACGTCGCGGAACAGCGTCTTGACCGGCTTGGCGAAGTAGTGCCGGTCGAGTGCGAGCCTCTCCATTGAGACTTCGCACGCTCGAAGGAACCGCTGGCGCTCCCTGCAGACGTCCCCGCTCCTGTCAGGTACGACATCCCCCGCCAGCTCCCGGTACATCGAGCGGCTGAATTGGTACATCGATTCGGGCCTCCCTATCCCTCGGTGCAACGACCTTGCATGGTCGCTCTCCCTGCCGCGGCATTGAACCAACGCCTCGTGAACCCACAACGTAGCGAAGATTAAGTTGGCATTAAAAGTGCTGGACGCCGCATTTGCAGGTCAAAAGGCGTCCAGGCGCCCGTAGACCGATCGCAGCCAGATTCCGGTGAGCGCCTCGATCAGCGCCTCCGGATCGCCGCGGTCCTGCTCGACGTGCTGGTAGCAGGCGCGCTCGGTCATCCACACGAGCGCGAACGCCGTCTCCGCGGGCGGCACGGGCTCGGCCCTGCCCTCGGACCGCTCCCGTTCGATCCGCTCGCGAGTCGCCTCGGCGAACCGCGCGGCCAGGGCGCGCCAGAACTCCCGCACGATCTCGTCGTAGCTCGCGGCCTGC
>JBJMLJ010000553.1:0-2643 GCA_045805365.1 Thermoleophilaceae bacterium | reverse complement strand
GGTAGCCGCGCTCATATGCCTCGGCCACGGCCGCGTCGAGCACGTCGGCCTGATGGGCGTACTCGCCGCGGATGAAGATGAAGCCCTTGTTGGCGCCCGCGGCGATCGCGCCGATGATGCAGCCCTCGACCAGAAGGTGCGGGTTCTTCTGCATCAGCAGGCGGTCCTTGAAGGCACCCGGCTCGGACTCGTCCGCGTTGCAGCACAGGTACTTGTCCATCGAGCCCTTGGGCAGGAAGCTCGCCTTCTTGCCCATCGAGAAGCCCGCGCCGCCGCGGCCGCGGAGCCCCGACTCCTCGAGTTGCTGGAGGACCTCGTCGGGCTCCATCTGGAGGGCCTTGCGCAGCCCGCGGTAGCCGCCCAGCTCCTCATAGACGCTCAGCCTGTGGAGGTCAGGGCGATCTATGTGCTCGGTGAGGACCTTGAGCTCGGTCACTGGTTCTCCCAGGAGAGCTTGTAGCCCTCGTCCTCCAGCGAGCGCCCGGGCAGGACCGTCCGATCCTCCTTCAGCGCGGCGACGATCTCCGGCGCGTCGTCCTCGCTCAGCGGGCCCACGTAGCGGCCGTCTATCGACGCCATCGGCGCCATGTCGCAGGCGCCGAGGCACTCGAACTCGCGGATCTCGACGTCCTTGAGGCCCTGGTCGCGCGCCTCCTCCCAGATCGCGTCGTGCACCGCCTTCGCGTTCGAGAGATGGCAGCTGACGCTCGTGCAGACGTACAGGTAGCGCGTGCCGCTCGGCTCGGTGCGGAGCATGTCGTAGAAGGTCGCCACGCTCGAGAGGTAGGCGGGAGTCACCTGCATGACCGCGGCGACCTCGTGGATCGCCTGCGGCGAGCACCAGCCGTGGAGCTTCTGGGCGGCGCCGAGCGCCGGCAGCGCGGCCGAGTGCCGGTCGGGGTACTTGCCCATCAGCGCCTCGATCTCCTCGCGCAGCCCCCCGGGCACGTCGACCTCCGCCGGGTCGGGGACGGTCGCCGGGTCGGCCTCGAGGTCGACCGCCTCGTCCCAGCCCGGCGGAAGCGGCTGCCGGAGCGCGCCCTCGTCGCCGGCCTCCTGCATCCGCTCGAGAGGCGTTGCTCCGGTGCTCGCGCGGCCGACGCCCGCGCTCCGCCCCTCGCTCACCGGTCGATGCCCCCGAGGATCGGGTCGAGGAAGGCGACGCTCGTGATCAGGTCGGCGATCAGCTCGCCGCGGGCCATGTCGGGGACGGCCTGGAGGTTCACGAAGCTCGGGTCGCGCATGTGCACGCGGGCGGGCTTGGCGGAACCGTCGGCCAGCACGTAACAGCCGAGCTCGCCGCGCGGCGACTCGATCGCCGCGTAGGCCTCGCCGGGCGGCACCCGGAAGCCCTCGGTCACGAGCTTGAAGTGGTGGATCAGCGCCTCCATCGACGTTGCGAGCTCGTGCCGCGGCGGCAGCGCGACCTTGCGGTTGGTCGTGATCCAGGGCCCCTCCGGCATGCCGTCGAGCGCCTGCTCGATGATCTTCAGCGACTCGCGGAACTCCTGGATGCGCACCCGGAAGCGGTCGTAGTTGTCGCCGATCGTCCCCACGGGGACCTTGAAGTCGAAGTGGTCGTAGGAGGAGTAGGGCGTCGCCTTGCGGAGGTCCCAGGGGTTGCCCGTGGCGCGCAGGAGCGGGCCGGTCACGCCGAGCGCAAGCAGCCGCTCCTCCGACACGATGCCGGTGTTCCTCGTCCGCTGGAGGAAGATCTCGTTCTGGTCGAGCAGGTCCTCGATCTGGTCGATGCGCGTCTCGAACTCCTTGCAGAACTTGCGCACCTCGCCCTCCCAGCCGGGCGGGATGTCCTCGATCACGCCGCCTACCTGGAAGTAGCGGGTGTGCATGCGCTGGCCGCCCGACATCTCGAACAGGTCGAGCACCCGCTCGCGGTCCCGGAGCGCGTAGAAGATCGGCGAGATCGCGCCGATGTCGAGGATGGCCGTGCCGAGCCAGAAGAGGTGGCTCGCGATCCGGTTGAGCTCGAGGTGGGCGACCCGGAGGTACTGGGCGCGGGGGGGCACCTCCTCCTCGAGCAGCCGCTCGACGGCCATGCAGAAGGCCATCGCGTTGAAGTAGTACGAGAGGTAGTCCATCCGCTCGACGAAGGTGATCGTCTTCCAGTACTGGTGGTCCTCGCACGACTTCTCGATGCCGGTGTGGACGTAGCCGACGAGCGGCTTGACGTCGCGGACGACCTCCCCCTCGAGCGTGCAGAAGAGCCGCAGCACGCCGTGCGTCGCCGGGTGCTGGGGGCCGATGTTGACCGTGAACAGCTCGGTCTCGGGCTCGAGCTGCTCCGCCGGCGTCAGGCGCGTGCCGGTGATCGGCTCCTCGAGCTCCGAGTGGATCACCTCTCCCGTCCGGTCAGTCATACCAACGCGGCAGCTCGTGCTCGTTGTAGGTGAAGAGGACGGGCTCGCCGCCCATCGGGAAGTCGCGCCGCTGCGGGAAGCCCTCGTAGTCCTCGGGCATCAGGATCCGGCGCAGGTCGGGGTGGCCCTCGAAGACGACGCCGAACATGTCGAAGACCTCGCGCTCCTGATGGTCGGCCGTGGGGAACAGGTCGACGACGGTCGGCAGCTTCGGCTCGTCGACGCCGACGCGGGCGCGCACGTTCAGGCGATCGAGCCGCTCCAT
>JBJMLJ010000552.1:0-3364 GCA_045805365.1 Thermoleophilaceae bacterium | reverse complement strand
TCGAGGACCTGGTCGTCTCGCTCAACACCGTCTCGACCCAGCTCCAGTCGGGCGGCTACGGCGACCGCCTCCTGGCCTGTGTCTTCGCCTTCGAGGAGAACGGCAAGCCGATCTACCTCATCTACAACTTCAAGCGCGGCGGCTTCTACCCCTTCGTCCCCGCGTCGGGCGAGCAGCAGCGCGACTCCGAGCGCGAGCTGCGCCTCAAGGCCCAGCTCGGAGCCGAGCTCCCCTGGGAGCAGGACATGGCCCGCTGGTTCCCGCTATGGGAGATCCCGCTGTAGGTATTTCCCGTTGGATTGCAGGAGCTTCTCTAGGCTCGAGTCCGCCGAGTGGGGAATCAGAGCACTGACCGACTCGGGTTAGGCTGGGTGCATGCTGGCCGGAGGGACCTGGGGGATGCGGCTGTGGCGGATCCATGCGCGACGTCGATCCCGAGCCTTTGAACAGCGACCGCAGCGGAAGGTCCACCACGAGCTGGTCGCCGAGCTGGCCCCGGGAAAGAGCTTCGTCGACATCGGCGGCATCTGGGGGATCCACGGAGATATCGCCTTCCGCGCCGAGCGTGCCGGGGCAACGCGCGCGGTGGTGGTGGACGGCATGGATCCCGTCGAGGAGTTTCAGACCGAACACCGCGAGCGCGGCTCAAGCGTCGAGTACGTGCAGGGCGACCTGCACGACCCCGTGATCGTCGACCAGCTGGGAGCGTTCGACGTCGTTTGGTGCTCGGGGGTGATCTACCACTCGCCGAACCCCTACCTGCAAATCGAGCACCTTCGTCGCCTCTGCTCCGAACGCCTGATGGTCAGCTCGCGGGTAATTCCCGAGCTGCCCGGGTTCGAGGGCGCATGTCTGTGGTACCCGGGGGTGTCGTCGGCCGCCCAGCGCGAGCTCACGAAGTTGCACGAAGGCTTCGGGGCCCAAGGCCTCCTCGGACCATGCGCGCCTCTCGACGAGACTCCCGGAATGGGCTACGCGAACACGTGGTGGGGCATCACCGTTTCGGCGCTGACCAGAATGCTGGCCGCCGCGCGGTTCGAGGTCGAACGCGTCATCCGCTACGGCCCGGTCATGGTCGACATCCTGGCCAGACCGGTCGACCGCGAGTCGATGATTCCACCGCCCGGTTTCTCGCGCGAGCGCGGCCAGAGGCGCCGAGATCAATGGGAGGGTGAGCGCCCCGCCTGGCTCGGCGACTGAACCACCGGGGACAGCTTCCACGAAATCGACGACCGAGACGACGGAAGGTACGTCAGCCTTCCGGTCGGCCCGGCAGCGACTCGCGAATAGGCGCGCCGCGCCCTCGCGGCGTGCGCTGACCCCGGTGCTAATCCGGGATCAGGCCCTCGCCCGAGAACTCGTTCTTGGCCTCCTGGAAGGTGATGTCCCGCGGCGGGAGGATCACCTCGGACTCGACCAGCTCGTCGTCCGGCACCGCGTTGCCGTTGGTGGTGACCAGCTCGAGCATCTGCGTCCAGAGCTCGCGGAAGCCCGTCTCGTCACCTGACTCCACCGCGCTCACGGCGCGGTTGTCGAGCTCGTTCAACCGCCCGCCGTCCTCGTCCGGGATGGTGAACTGCCCCTCGCCGGAGATGCGCACGATCATGCTCCCGCGCCCTCCTTGCCGCCGCCCTCGCCCAGGGCCGGGGCGTCGCCGCCGCCCGAGCCGATCTCCGCCTTCATCTTGGCCAGCTCGTCGTCGACCTGGGCGCCCGCGCCGAGCTGAGCGAGCTCGCGGTCGATGTCGTCCTGACCCTCCCCGAGCTGGGTCATGTCCTCGAACGTGCCGGCCGCCTCGAGCTCCTCGACGGCGCCTGCCCGGGCGCGCATCTGCTCGGTCTTGTCCTCGGCGCGCTGGATCGCCAGGCCGACGTCGGCCATCTGCTCGCCGACTCCGTGGGCGGCCTCGGAGATCTGGACCTGCGCCTCGGCAGCGGAGTACTGGGCCTTGATGACCTCCTTCTTGGTGCGGAAGGCCTCGACCTTCGTGCGCAGCTTCTTCTCGTTCTCGGTGAGCTGCTCCTGCTGGGTCTCGAGCTCTTTGACCTGGGAGTCGAGCGACTGGAGCTCGCCCTGGATGACGGCCTTCCGCTCGAGCGCGGCGCGGGCCAGGTCCTCGCGGCTCTGCGAGAGCGCCTGGCGTGCCTGCGTGTCGAGCTTCACGATCTGCTGCTCGTACTTCGACGACTGCATCTGCAGGCGCTTCTTCGCGGTCACCACGTCGGCGATGCCCTTCTTCACGTTCTGCAGCGACTCGACCTGCTTCTGGTATCCGTAATCGAGCGTCTCGGCGGGATCCTCTGCCCGGTCGAGCAGCTTCGAGATCTTCGCCTTGATGACCGTGGACATGCGGCCGGCCAATCCGGGCATCCCTTCTCCTTCCAAGCTCGGTAGATGGGGCTTCGGGACAAGCCTAGCCGGGCGGGCAGGTGCGCCGGAAGGAGCCGAGCGAGATCCGCTTGAAGATCGAGCTGAAGCGCAGGCGCCGAGCGGGACCGCAGAAGCGGTGGCGGGGCGTCTCATACTCGACCTCGAACACGGCCTTGCGCTTCCGCACGAAGGGCGAGAACGCTCTGCACTCGTCGTATTGAAAGCACTGCTCGACCACGGCGAAATCGAACGCCCGGGCGAGCTTGCGCACCTGCCCGGGGTCGTTCTTCAGCCCGACGGCGAGTCGGCGCTTGTGGGCCTCCCGTGCGAGCCAGCGGTTGAACCTGAGCTGGTCCGCTGCCGTGAGCGGGAATCCGGTGGCGTTCGTGTAGCCGTCGACGTTGTCCGGGTCGATGCCGTCGAAGTGCTTGTGCCTGCAGGCGTCCATGCGGTCGCGCAGGATCGGGCCCAGGAGGTCGAGGCGGCGGATGTCGAGCCAGCGCTCGTCGGGGAAGCCCTCGATCGGCCTGCCCTTCACCTGCGTCGGAAAGCGGGAAGCGTCCGCCCGGTAAGGCTCGTAGCTGCCGGCCGAGAAGTAGCAGATGACCCTGCGATGGCGGCGATGCAGCCGCCGAATCGCCCGTCTGGACGTCTCGACGCCGTCGACGTCGTACACGGGGGACCGAACGGAGGTGTCGACCTTCCCGCTGAGCTGGAGCTGCCACGGGTTCGTCGTCGGCCGTGGCCGCCAGTGGGCCTCGGACGAGCCTTGGCCCACGAGCGCGAGCGCCAGCGCAGTCGCGATCAGACGACCGGCCCGGGCGCGGTGTCCGGTAGCTGACGCCATTCCTCGAACTTGCCGGCGTCGATCTTAAACCGCACCCTGGTGCTGCCGTGACAGGGCCCACCGGGCCCGGCGCGCAGGTTGAACACCGCGATGCTCGTCTTGCCCTCGTCCTTCACCGGGCCGAGGTTCGCGCGACAGGGCAGCTCG
>JBJMLJ010000551.1:0-3691 GCA_045805365.1 Thermoleophilaceae bacterium | reverse complement strand
CCGGGCGCGCGCTGCGCTTCCCGACCGTGGAGGATCCTTCGCCGGCGCTCGCGGGTGCGGTCACCGATCGGATCTGGCCGTGCGTGATGCTCCAGTGGGAGTGGCTCGGTGGACTGCCGGTGATGCGCCGCGCCGCGGTCGTGGGCGCCGGCTCGTGGGGGACGGGGCTCGCCGTCATGCTCGCCCGCGCCGGCATCGACGTCGACCTGGGCTGCCGCACCCGCGCCCAGGCCGACCTGATGGCGGCCACGCGGCTGAACGAGCGCTACCTGCCGGGCATCGAGCTGCCGAAGCGCGTCCGGCCCGTCCGCGCCGCCGACCTCGAGCTGAGCCGCCACGACCTCGTCGCCTTCGCCGTGCCCGCGGCCGAGCTGCCCGCCACCGTGGCCGCCCACGGCCCGGCGATCCTCTCGCGGACCGGCGTGCTCGTGCTCTCCAAGGGGCTCGTGCCGCCGCTCGGGACGCTGCCCAGCGCCTACGTGGCCGAGCGCACGCGCGCGTGGGCCGCCGGCGTGCTGGGCGGGCCCGCGCACGCGGCCGACGCGCTCAACGACGGCGCCTCGCTCGTCCTGGCCGCGCATGACCGCGCGTTCGCCCGTCAGGTCTCGGACGCGCTGTCAGCGGCGGGCCTGCAGGTGGACCACACCGGCGACGTGGTCGGCGTCGAGCTGGCCGGCTGCGCGAAGAACGCCGCCGCGCTGGCCGCCGCCGCGGTCGGGGCCGCCGGGCCGAACGCCGCGGGCGCGGCCGCGGGCAAGGTGTTCTCCGAGATCGACGCTTACGCCCGCCGCTCCGGCTCGCTGCCCGAGACGTTCGCGGGCCTGGCCGGGACGGGCGACCTCGTGGCCACCGTGCTGGCCGAGGGGTCGCGCAACCGCCGGGCCGGCGAGCTGCTCGCCCAGGGCATGCCGGCCGACCAGATCTGCGACGCGCTCGGCCAGACCGCCGAGGCGGTGGCCGCCGTGCCGCTGCTGGCCGCCCGCCTGAAGGACGCCGGCGTCGCCGCGCCCGTGCTCAACGGGCTGGCCGGGATCATCGAGGGGCGGGTCGAGCCGGCCCGCTGGACCGCCGCGCTGACCGCCCCGCGCCCCGTCAAGCCGGTCCGGACGGTCAAGGCGGCCTAAGGTAGGGTCCGTGCTCGATGGCCCCCGCCTCCGCGAAGGCGGAGCTCGACGCCGCGTTCTCCGAGCTCTACAAGGCGCACCTGCGCGACGTCTACTCCTACGCCTACTACCGGGTCGGCAATCACCACGACGCCGAGGACCTGACCGAGCAGACCTTCCTGCAGGCCTACCGGCACTTCGCGCGGGCGCGCGAGGAGTCGCAGGGGCGGCCGCTGCGGCCGTGGCTCATCCGCATCGCCCACAACCTCGCGGCGAACTACTACCGCGACCGGTCGCGCCGGCCACAGACCAACCTCGACGATGCGGGCGCGCTCTCGACCCCGCACACGACCGAGGGGCTCGTGCAGGAGCGCGACGACCTGGCGCGGATCCTGCGCGGCGTCCAGCAGCTGCCGGACGACCGCCGCGAGGCGCTGATCATGCGCTTCGCGCTCGACATGGACAACCGCGAGATCGCCCGGGCGCTGGGCCGCTCCGAAGGGGCCACGAAGGTGTTGATCCACAGAGCCATCAGGCAGCTGGAGGAATCGTTGAAGGAGCCCGCACGGGATGAGTGAGGTCGACGTCGAGAGGCTGCTCCGCTCGGCCCTGGTGCCGATCGAGCCGTCGGGCGCGCTCACCGACCGGCTCGAGCAGCGGCTGTCGGAGCTGACGGCCACGGCGGCCGACGAGCTCGCCGACTGGGAGCTCTCCTCCATGCGCGACCCGCGCAACTGGGCGCGGCCGGTCGCCGCCGTGGTCATCGGCGGCACGGCCGCGGGGGCCCTGGTGGTGGTCCGCGCCCGCCAGCAGCAGCGCAAGCGCGAGACGAGCGGCCTGCGCGCGCTCGAGAAGAGCGTCCGCGGCGTGGCCGAGGACGTCCAGAAGCGGCTTCGCCGCTAGCTAGGAGGCAACCGTCGTGGGCGGCTGCACGGCCGGCGTGGCGGCGCCGGCGCCGAGGCCCGCGATTCCGATCAGCACGTGGAGGAAGTTGTCCTCGGTGTTGACCGGGATGATGCCGAGCAGGTTGCTGCCGTCGCCCGCGATGAAGCCCCAGATCGCGATGCCCACGTAGACGGCGCCGAGGCCGAGGGCGTAGAGGCGGGCGTTGCCGTACGAGGCGAACACGGCAAGGCCGATGAGGCCGGTGGCGATGTGGACGAGGTTGTGCCAGCCGTTCACGTTGAGGATCCCGAGCACCCCGTCGACCTTGCCCGGCTGGCCGAAGCTGGACGAGTAGAAGAAGCCGACGACTCCGGCGACGACCAGCGTGACCCCGAACAGCAATGCGTAGATCTGGGATGGCGAGCGCTCTTGCATGACGTGATCCAATCACGCCCGCGATGCGAATGAAGGTCTTGCAGGTGTGAGCGCAACCAGCGACATCCGGCATCTCGCCGACGAGGAGGTCATGCAGCTGGTTCAGCAGGGGGACCCGCGGGGCTTCGAGCTCCTCTACGACCGCCACGGCGGAGCGGCGTTCTCGCTCGCCTATCGAATGACCGGCAACCGCACGGCGGCGGAGGACGTCGCCCAGGAGGCCTTCCTCTCGATCTGGCGCAGCCGACTGCGCTACCAGCCGGAGCGCGGCAGCGTGCGCACGTGGGTCCTCGGCATCGTCCACAACCGCGCAATCGACGCCCTCCGGCGGAACCTCGTACACGAGCGCCGGCGCACGACGGCCGAGGGCCTGGAGGAGCGCCAGGAGGCGCCCGAGCGTACCGACGTCGAGGCGGCCCGCCGCGAGGAGGCCCGCCATGTGCAGAGCGCCCTCGAGACGCTGCCGGAGGAGCAGCGGCGCACGATCGAGCTCGCCTACTTCGGCGGCTTCAGCCACAGCCAGATCGCCGAGATGCTGGAGACGCCGATCGGGACCGTGAAGGGGCGGATGCGGCTCGGCCTGGAGAAGATGCGACGGCAGCTCGTGGAGGGGTTCGCGTGAGCGGCGAGCACGAGCGCTACGAGGACACCGCCGCTCCGTACCTGCTGGGCGCGCTCAGCGAGCTCGAGCGACAGGCGTTCGAGAGCCACCTCGAGCGCTGCACGGGCTGCCGCGAGGAGGTCGAGCGGCTGCGGCCTGCGGCCGAGGCGCTGCCCCGCTCGGTCACGCCCGTGGCCCCGCCGCCGCGGCTGAAGACCGCGCTGATGGAGGTGGTCGAGCGCGAGGCCCGTGCGGAGCAGGCGCCGGCGCGGCGACCGCTCGGCGAGCGCCTGCGCGCCTGGCTCCCGAGCCTCTCGGGCGTCCCGCCGGCCGCCGCCTGGGTTAGCGCCGCCTTCCTGCTCGCGCTCGGCATCGCCGGCGGCTTCGGCATCTCGAAGATCACGGGCGGGAACAGCACCCGAACCGTCCAGGCGAGCGTCGACAGCGCCCGGGCGCCCGAGGCCAGCGCGAGCCTGCGGATCTACGGCAACGGCGAGAACGGCGCGCTCCTTCGCGCGCACGGGCTACCGCCGCTGCCGCGCGGGCGCGTGTACCAAGCCTGGGTCAAGCAGGGAAGCGAGATCGTCCCGCAGTCGACCTTCGACGTGGGCAGGGACGGCGGTGCTGCCACCGCCGTGGTCGAGGACCTGCGCGGCGCCGACGCCGT
>JBJMLJ010000550.1:0-2519 GCA_045805365.1 Thermoleophilaceae bacterium | reverse complement strand
TACGCGGCCCGTGCGCCGGGGCGTCCACGAACAGCCGCGAGGTGAGCGACCAGCGGCCCTGCACCTGCGGCGCCTCCGGCCGCCGCCTGCGGGCGAAGCGCCTGCCCGCCTGGCGCTCGCGCCGGGCAAGGGTCAGCCGTGGCGCGCGCAGCGGCGCGAAGGCGTCGTTGGTCGCCTCGCCCGCCCAGGCCAGGTCCCACAGCGCCTCCTGCAGCTCCAGCGGCTCGACCTCCTCGAGGTCGGCGAGCAGGTCGGCCCAGAACGCGGCGCCCGCGCCGAGCCGCTCGCGCAGCCTGTCGTGGAGCTTCTCGGACGGCGGCTCGCCCTTGCTCGGCGGCGGCCCCAGCCAGCGCGCGTCCTCGCGGAAGTAGAGCGCCACCCGGCCGGAGCTCCGCCCCAGCGATCCGGCCCCGACCCAGACGAGCTCGCCGCTGGCGCAGAGCTGGTCGATCCAGGACGGGGAGTAGGAGCCGACCCGTCGCGGCAGGACGTCGCGCTCCCAGGTCTCGGCTGAGAGGGCGAGTCCCTGGAGCGGGACGAGGATCTCGCGCAGGCGGTCCACGCCGGCCCCGCCCGGGGGCGCCGCGTCCACCCCCTGCCAGGCCGGCAGGAAGCGGGCGAGCGCCCGCTGCTCGGCTGGCTCGACCTCCTTGCGCAGCGCTGCCAGCGACGCCCGCCGCAGGCGGCGGAGCACGTTCGGATCGCACCACTCTCGCTCGGAGCCGCCCGGTCGCAGCTCGCCGAGGACGAGGTCTCCGCGCGACTCGAGCTCGCGCAGGACGGGGCCGAAGTCGACCGGATAGCGGTCCCCGAGCTCGCGCGTCGTGAACGGCCCGTGGGTGCGCGCGAAGCGCCTGACCAGCCGCGCGAGCGGCTCCTCGACCTCCTCCAGGAACGCCTCGGGCAATCCGCCCGGCGGCACGGCCCCGAACGCGTCGCGGTAGAGGCCGGCGTCCTCGGCTGCCAGCCAGCGCTCCACGCCGGCGATCCGCATGCGCACGGCTCGGCGCTCCTTCTCGAGCTCGCCGAGGATGCGCTTGGCGGACACGGCCTCCAGGCAGCGGTCCTGGGCCTCGTCGACGGTCAGATCGCCGACCGCCCGGAGCACGTCGTGCAGGCTGTCGGCGTTGGCGGCGCGAGTGCGGTCGCTGCGGTGCTGAAGGTCGGCCTCGACCACGTCGAGCGCGTCCGGGTCGATCAGCTCGCGCAGCTCCTCCTGCCCGAGCAGCTCGCGCAGCAGCTCGCGGTCGAGCGACAGCGCCGCCGCCCGCCGCTCGGCGTTGGGCGTGTCGCCCTCGTACATGTAGGTGGCGACGTAGTCGAAGAGCAGGGACGATGCGAACGGCGAGGCCCGCTGGGTCTCGACCTCGACCAGCGACAGCTCGCGGGTGTGGAGGCCGCGCAGGAGCTCCTGCAGGCCCGGCAGGTCGAACACGTCGCGCAGGCACTCCCGGTAGGTCTCGAGCACCACCGGGAACTGGCCATAGCGCTTGGCCACCTCGAGCAGGGACTGGGCCTTGAGCCGCTGCTGCCAGAGGGGAGTGCGCTTGCCGGGGTAGGCCCGCGGCAGCAGAAGCGAGCGGGCGGCGTTCTCGCGGAAGTGGGCGCCGAACAGCGCCGAGCCCGACAGCTCGCGCACGACCAGCTCCTCGATCGCGTCCGGCTCGACCAGCACCAGGTCGGGAGACGGGGGCTCGTCCGCGTCGGGCCGGTGGACGATGATGCCGTCGTCCGACCAGATGGCGTCGGACTCGAGGCCGAAGTCGTCGCGGATGCGCGCCGACAGGGCCAGCGCCCAGGCGGCGTGCACCCGGCCGCCATAGGGCGACAGGACGCAGAGCCGCCAGTCCCCGATCTCGTCGCGGAAGCGCTCCACGACGATGGTCCGGTCGCTCGGCACCACCCGCGTCGCCTCACGCTGCTCGCGCAGGAACGAGACGAGGTTGCGCGCCGCCCGCTCATCCAGGTCGTACTCCCCGGCCAGCTCGGCCGGGTCGCGGTCCACGGCGTCGCGGGCGAAGGCCCCGATCGCCTTGCCCAGCTCCACGGGCCGGCCTACGCCGTCGCCGCGCCAGAACGGCACCGCCCCGGGCATGCCGGGCGCTGGAGAGACGATCACCCGGTCGCGCGTGATCTCCTCGATCCGCCAGGTGGAGGCGCCGAGCAGGAAGGTCTGGCCGGGCCGGGCCTCGTAGACCATCTCCTCGTCCAGCTCGCCGACGCGACGGCCGTCCGGCAGGTGCACCCCGTACAGCCCGCGGTCGGGGATCGTTCCCGCGTTCGTGACGGCGAGCCGGCGCGCGCCCTCGCGTCCGCGGATCGTGCCGCCCGTCCGGTCCCAGACGATGCGCGGCCGCAGCTCCGCGAACTCGTCGGACGGGTAACGGCCGGCGAGCATGTCGAGCACGTTTTCGAGCTGCACGCGCGACAGCTCCGCGAACGGGTAGGCGCGCCGGACGAGCTCGTGCAGCTCGTCGACCGCGATCTCGTCCTCGGCGCAGATCGCGACGATCTGCTGC
>JBJMLJ010000549.1:0-4356 GCA_045805365.1 Thermoleophilaceae bacterium | reverse complement strand
GGTCGGTGTTGCCGGCGGTGTCGGTGGCGCGCACCTCGAAGGTGTGGCTGCCGACGGCCAGGCTGGAGTAGCTCTTGGGGGAGCTGCAGGAGCCCCAGGCGCCGCCGTCGAGGCGGCACTCGAAGCTGGAGCCCGACTCGCTGGAGCTGAAGGAGAAGCTGGCCGAGGTCGAGGTCGTCGAGCCCGTGGGGCCGGAGCCGATCGAGGTGTCGGGCGGCGTCGTGTCGGCCGGCGGCGGGGGAGGTGACGAGTCGAGGCGCGGGCCCGGGACGGCGTCCGCGTAGCTGCCCATCAGGGCACGGGCCGGGCTGGCCGCCTGGAGCCGGTAGTCGTGGCTCAGGCGATCGACGTAGAGCGGGTTCTGGCCGTGGATGTCCCCGGAGCGTGAGATCGAGGAGCCGCAGGTGTCGTCGGAGCCGGAGGACTGGTACAGCAGCGAGTCCTTGATCGCGTCGCCGCTGCCGGGCTGGTAGCAGGAGATCAGGGCGAAGCCGGCGCCGCCGAAGGTCGAGAGCACGTTGTTGTGGGCGACGACGTTGTCGGAGTGCTGGGTGCCCTCGCCCGAGAAGGTCAGGCCGCGCCCATTCGTCGTGCTCGACCCGCAGCCGCCGCCGTTCGGTGACGAGAGCGAGCACCAGGCGAGAGCCCCGTTGCCGTCGAGCACGTTGTGGGCGAAGTCGACATCGTCGCAATTGGGATAGAACTGGATCCCGAAGGCGCCGTTGTCGTAGATCCAGTTGCCCTCGATGCGCCCGTTGCCGGTCGACTGGTCGCAATAGATGCCGTGGTCGAACTGGCCGTCGTCGCCGATCCCGTGGATCTTGTTGTTCGTGATCTGGAGGCCGGTCGTCGGATAGAGGTTCAGGAAGCCCTGGGTGGGGGAGGAGGCGCCGGGGGTGTCGACCGTTATGTCGAGGTGGTCGAAGCGGCAGTTGTTGCAGTGGAGTATCTCCACGACCTTGCCGTTGCCGGTGCCCGGCACCCCGCGGACCTGCATGTCGTCGATGGTGAGGTTGTCGACGTTGGCCGACAGCGTGCCCTTGAGCGTGACCGGCTGGTAGCCGCCGCCCGAGGTCGGGGCGGGGTGGAGCGTCTGGCCGAGCTTGAAGTTCGTCAGGTTGCCTACGGGGTAGGTGCCGGCGAGGAGGCAGCCCTCCTCGTTCGTACCGAGGCGGCTGACGAACGACGAGACTGACTCGCCGGGGTTCTGGGTCTTCGTGCAGGTGATCGCGGCGCTGGAGCTGCTCGCGCCGAGGCTGGCGAAGGCGGCGGCGGTGGCCACGACGGCGGCGAATATCCTGCGGGCGCGGCGGGCGGTGAGGCGGACCATGCCCTTCGCATCGGGGGGCTTTGCCTAGGCCATAACTCGGGTGGACGGAGACTGGACGCCTGCCGACGATTGCCCAGAATCGGCTAGTACGAATGTCCAGTCCGGCGCCGGCTCAGGCTCGGACCCGCACCCGGACGGCGCGCGAGCGGCCGACCCGCGGGACGACCGCGCGGAAGCGAAGGCGACGCGCGCGGCTGGCCACCCGAGGCCTCGCGACGAAGCGGCCGGCGCGGCTGACCCTGACGCGGCCCACGAGGCGGCGGTGGCTGCCGGCCCGGACGTATAGGAGGACCCGCTGGCCGGGTCGGATGGAGGAGCGGCTGACTCGCCCGCGCAGGCGGACGCGCTGGCCGCGGCGGACGGAGTGGCGGGCGGCTGCGAGCCTCACTGACGGCCGGAGGCGGGGGGTGCTCGCCGCGTGGACGCTGCCGTCGGGGCCGGGGACGGCGCTGGGATCGCCGTAGAAGACGGCGCGGCAGCCGCTGCCCGCGGCGAGCCTGAAGTCATTAGCCGACCCGTTCTCGTAGCGCGGGTTGGCGATTCTGTTCGAGGCCGAGGTGAAGCCGCCGCCGCTGGTCGTGACCCCGCCGTGCTCGTTGTAGTAGGAGCTCCGGCTCGAGGCGTAGAGGCAGTTGGCGCGGGCGACGTTGCCGCGGCCGGTGGCGGAGCCGCCCCACCACGACTCGACGTTCCAGCGCTTGCGCGAGTTGGCGAGTACGTTGCCCTCGACGCGGTTGTTCGAGGACGCTTGGCCGCCGTCGCCCGAGAAGGTGACGCCCATGCCGTTGCCGTCGATCACGTTGCCGCGCACCTCGGCGCGCTGGGCGTCGGGGTAGAGATGGACGCCGAAGTCGGAGTTGTCGTAGATCCAGTTGCCCTGGATGACCGCTCCGGTGCTGGCCTCGACGTAGATGCCGTGGTCGAGCTCGGTGTCGCGGCGGCCGCAGTCGTGGATGCGGTTGCTCTCGATCCTCGCGCGGTCGGCGCGGCCCCACTCGCCGTTCGAGTCGCCAAGCAGGAAGCAGATCCCCGTGTGGTCGTTCGTAACGTCGTCGTTGCGGAAGGTCACGTCGTGGGCGTTGACGATCGGGCTCACCCGGTCGGCCGTGCGGCCGTTCAGGTAGAGGTGGTCTACGACCACGTAGGGCGCGCCCTTGTGGACCTCGAACTCGCCGACGAGGGTGGCCTTCTCGCCGGGGTAGGCGGTGACCCTCAGCCGAGCCGTAGAGGTCCCGCCCGAGCGGACCTCGACGTTCTCCGAGTAGCTACCCGCGCGGAGGCAGCCGGTCTGGCCGGGGGAGAGCGAGTCGACGAGCTTCTGGACGGTGCGGAAGGGCGCCGCGGCGGTGCCGGGAGCCGAATCCGAGCCCGAGGGAGCCGTGACCTTGGTGCAGCCGCCCGTGGCCGCGCTCGCCTCGCTCGCCGAAAACGCGACCGCGCTCGCGGACGCGAGGACGCAGGCGAACGCTCGAAGGGTCCATGGGACGCGCCGCATGCATGCTGCATCGAGCGTCTAGGCCGGGGCTCTGACGCGGGAGGGGTGTCAATGCGACGTTTGTCCAGGGCTCGGGCGCAGGGCGCCGAGCAGGGAGCGCGCGTCCCGGAAATCGACCGAATCGAGCTCACGGGAGGCCGTCAGGACCGCCAGATAGGCGACCAGCGCGGCGGCGCCGCCGACGACCATGAGCGGCACTCCGACGCTCGAGACGCCGAACAGGGCCAGCACGCCCGCCGCGGCGGCGCCCGCCAGGGCCGCGCGACCGAGCGTGAGGGCGAGCGGCCGGGTCGGCAGGCCGAGCATCTGGCGGCACAGCCAGTAATGGGCCGGGACATAGAGGAGGAAGGCGGCGTCGGTGCCGATCGCCCCGGCCACGATGCCGATCTTCGGGATCAGGATGAGGTCGATGACGATGTTGATCAGCACCGTCCCGATCGCGATCGGCATGCGCCGGCGCGCCTCGCCGAGGTAGTTGACGGCGAGTGGCAGCAGCGCCCCGAAACCGGTGAGAAAGATGAACGGCCCGAGGGCGCGGAGGACGTCGGCGGACTTCGCGAATTCGGAGCCGAGGAGCAGGTTGATGATCGGCTCCGCCCAGACCACGGCGACGACCGTGATGAACGCCTGGAGCAGCACCAGGTACCTGATGGCGCGCACGAACGGCTCCACCTCCGGCTCGTGGCCCTCGCGCCGCGCCAGCCGCGGCGCCACGCCGCTCGCCAGGGAGATGCCCGGGTAGTGGAGGAAGGCGGTCAGCCGCATCGGGGCCTGGAAGAGCCCGACCGACTTGGCCGATAGGAGCGCGCCTATCAGCAGCACGTCGATCTGCTGGAACAGCGTGAACGCGCCCTCCACGATCAGCAGGGCGCCACCGTAGGTGGCAAGGCGCCGGGCGCCGACCCGCTCGCCCTCGGGCACCTGACCGGCACGCCGGCCGAGCACGCGGGCGAGCAGGATCGCCCCGATGGCGGCCCCCGCGATGTAGCCGATCGCGCGACCGAAGGCGGCCCCGCCCGCCCCGAAGCCGAGCAGGACGAGCGCGATGCTGGCGCCGAACTCGATGGCGCTCTCCGACAGCACCAGGCGGAGGGTCAGGGCGACCCTCGTCAGCGCGTCCGCCACCGACATGTAGAGCAGGACGAGGCTCTGGGCCAGGATCGAGATGGCCATGCCGCGGATCGCCCAGGCGAGCCCGGAGGCGTCGTAGGCGGACTGGATCGGACCCGCCATTGCGAACAGCGCCACGCTGACCGTCCCGGAGAGGGCGAGCTTCAGCCTGGTGGCCGTCCGCAGGACGTCCGCGACGGCCGCCCGGCTGTGCCGCCGTTCGGCCAGGAAGCGCGCGGAGGAGTTCGAGATCCCGAAGTCCGCGGGGAGCAGGAGCACGCCTCCGATGCCGAGGGCCAGCGAGAAGACGCCGAACTCGTCGGCGCCCAGATAGCGGGCGAGGAAGAGCGTCAGCGCGGCCGTGAACACCGCAGAGCCGAGCCGGGCTACCAGGGCGAACGCGGTGTTGCGGCTGATGCTG
>JBJMLJ010000548.1:0-3132 GCA_045805365.1 Thermoleophilaceae bacterium | reverse complement strand
AGGGCCTGGCCGCGCTCGGTCAGCTCGTAGATGCGGGATCCGGCGGGCGGCGGCAGCTTGCCGCGGCGGAGGAGGCCCGCCTGCTCGAGCTCGCGCAGGCGCTGGGAGAGGACATCGGGGCTCACGTTCGGCAGGCCGGCCCGGAGGTCGCTGAACCGCTTGGGGCCGAGCACGAGCTCACGCACGACCAGCAGCGCCCAACGCTCGCCGACGAGGTCGAGAGCCCGAGCGATGCCGCAGGTGTCGCCATACGTGCGCATCCGGAGCAGAGCCTAGCGGATAGTCCGGAAGTACAACTATCTAGTTGGTTTTTCCAACGATCTGCTACGGTGCGCCAATAACCGAGCAAAAGGAGGCGAGCGAATGAGCGAACGGAATGGATACGAGCCGGGCGTCCCCTGCTGGATAGACACCTGGCAGCCCGACGCCGACGCGGCGGTCGCCTTCTACACCGAGCTCTTCGGGTGGGAGGCGGAGGACACGATGCCGGCGGACATATCCGGCAAACACTTCATGTGCAGGTTGCACGGCCGAGACGTCGCGGCCGTGGCGTCACGGCCCGAGGTCGCCCCGCCCGTCACCGCCTGGACGACCTACGTCTGGGTGGAGAGCGCCGAGGAGACGGTCGCCAAGGTCATCGAGGCAGGCGGGAGCGTGCTCGTGGAGCCGTTCGACAGCCTCGACGGCGGCCGCATCGGCATCGTCGCGGACCCGGCGGGAGCGGCGCTCGGCATCTGGCAGCCGGGATCACACACGGGCGCGCAGGTGGTCAACGAGCCGAGCGCCTGGTCGATGAGCCTGCTCCAGACCCCCGATCCCGAGGGCGCCATGGCCTTCTACGGCTCGGTGTTCGGCTGGGAGACCGAGGAGTTCGAGGGCGGCGTGACGCTCTTTCGCCTGCCCGGCTACGTCGGCGGCGTCCCCGAGCAACCCGTCGCGCGTGACGTGGTCGCAGCAATGGCCCCCGCGGACGGGGAGCCTTCCTGGGCGGTCGACTTCTGGATCGACGACGCGGACGCTGCCGCCGAGAAGGCGCCCGAGCTCGGCGGCCGGGTGGTTGAGGCCCCCTTCGACGCGCCGGGCTCCAGGCGGGCCGTGCTGGCGGACCCCGAGGGCGCCCCGTTCTCGGTCAACCAGCTGAAGCGGGACGACTAGGCGAGCGCGCCCGGGATCGGCCGGCCGCGGGCGCTCAGCGCAAGTTCGGTCGCCGCGACCAGGTCGAAGTGGGCCGTGCAGCGGCCGGTTCGCACCCGTTGTGGCGCGAGCGGCCGCGGCGCACGCACGCCGGCCACCGTGGCCCGGTAGGCCAGCTGGTGTGCCGGCGTCCAGCTCAGGCCGTAGAGCTCGCGGACGCGGGCGGGCAGGGCGCCGAGCATGATCAGGTTGTGCACGCGCATCGCCGCCCAGCGGCTGGGCGGCACGGGAATCTGGAACATGATCGCCGAGCCGACGTAGCGCGCGTCCTCCGTCAGGTGGGCCTCGTCGCTCGCGAGCCGCTCCTCGTACCAGGCGCGGAACTCCCGGTAGCTCGCCGGCGCGACGTCGCGAGGCATACCGAAGAGCTCCCCGAAGCGCACGTAATCCCCCCACAGGCGGTCACGCTCCGACGGGCTCAACGGGGCCACGAACAACTCGTAGAAGACCCGCGCCGAGTCGGCGATGACCGCCACGGTCCAGAGCATCAGCTCGGGGTCGAAGGCCGAGTACGGCGTCCCCTTGCGGAACGACCCGGCGTCCTCGGGCAGCTCCCCCTCGACCCGCTGGTGGAGCCGGTTCACCGCCGCGAGCACCTCGTCCGCCTCCGCCCTCGAGCCGAAGAAGATGGTCTCGAACGCCTTGGCGGTGTGGACGAGCCGCTGGAACGGCATGTCGCGCGCACGCGTGTGTCGAAGGGTCCCGATGAAGTTGAGCGGGGCGATCGCGCCGATGCCGAGCGCCCGTTGCCCGTACAGCAACCCCACCGCCCTCTCCTCGTGGACGCGCCGAAGCAGCGAGCGCCCGCGGGGGAAATAGCCCTCGTCGGTCATAGGCTGTGCGCTAATTGTGCCCGACTACCTGCCATGGGCGATCTCGGGGACCTACCTCGAGGCGTGCAACTGCGATGCGATCTGCCCCTGCCGGCGCATAGGCGGAAGGCAGGGCGGCCGCTCGACGCACGGCGTCTGCAAGGGCGCCCTCTCGTGGAAGATCGCCGCGGGAAGCGCGGGCGCCACGGACCTGGCCGGGCTCGGCGCGCTGCTGGTGCTCGAGTACTCGGACGACGAGCCGGGGTCGCCGTGGGACTTCTTCCTCTACGTCGACGAGCGCGGCGACGAGCGCCAGCGCGAAGCGCTCGTCCAGATCTTCACCGGCAAGCTGGGCGGGACGCCCGGGCAGCAGTTTCCCTGGGTCTTCAAGCGGAGCAATCCGCTCGGCTGGCGGCCGGCCGCGATCGAGATCGACCACACGCCGGGCAGCGGCTTCTTCCGCTCCGGGGAGAACGTGAGCCTGCGGGTTCGTGGCCCGGTGGCCGACCAGGAGCCAGTGACCTGCGTGATCCCCGGACACCATCGCTCGGGCACCGAGCTGCATGCCGATCTGCTCCAGGTCGAGGAGGGCCCGCTCTCCTTCGAGCTGCGCGGCAAGTGCGCCTACGAGTCGGACTTCGAGTACTCGTCCGGCTAGGGCTACTCGTCGTCTTCCTTCCCGCGATCGCGGATCTGCACGTATCCCAGCCAGACCAGGAAGCCGATCACCGGCGCGAAGTACGACAGGCCTATGAGCCAGTGGCCGGCGTGTGCGAGCGGGGGCATCAGCTGTTCGCCTGCGACAGTAGCCACAGCGCCAGGCTCGTAAAGCCGATCATCACCGCGAGCATCCAGTACTGGGAGCGGACGGCGAGCCTCGCCTCGTCGTAGAGCGCGAGCGCCCGGTCGTGGGCGAGCGTCAGGGCCGCCACGTGCCCGGCCACGACGAAGCCGACCTGCGCGTACCAGGTCTCATTCGCGGTGATCACGCCGAAGTTGATCGTGTGCCCGGCCGTGCCGAACACGTCCGAGCCGTTGCCGAGCGGGTCCGAGAGCAGCGCCCCGATGTTGGGAAGCGGACCCAGGAAGACGATCCCCTGTCCCTGGAAGAGCAGGAAGGTGAGGT
>JBJMLJ010000547.1:0-3872 GCA_045805365.1 Thermoleophilaceae bacterium | reverse complement strand
GATCACCGACGCCGCGAGCGACTCCTCGAGCTCGGACTCGAAGACGAGGCCGTCGGCGCCCGCGTCCAGCGCGCGTCTCACCCCGGTCGAGTCCGTCGGCGGGGTGACGACCACGATCCGCGCGGCACGGGCCACCTTGCGCAGCCGGCGGAGAGCCGCCATCCGTGCCGGGTCCGAGACGTCGCAGGCGAGCGCCACCAGGGCGCCGTCGGCGCCGGCCGCCACCTCGGTCTCCTGGGGGCCGAGCGCCTGGCCCGGCTGGTCGATCGCGGCTCCCACCAGGGCGCCGCCCATGCGACGCAGGCTGAGCTGGTCGTCGCCCGCGACCACGAGGCGCACGTGTCCGGCGATCAAGGGATGACCACTCTCATCTAGTGCTGCAGCTCCTTCCACGGGAAACAAACGGGGCGCCTGGGCCGTGGCTTCCGTCCTCAAGCCGCGGTCGCCGGAGCGAGCCCGGCGTCCGCGAGCTCGACCTGAAGCGCCCGCCGGCCGCGATGGTGGAGCCCGTGAATCGAGGCCTCGGTGCGGCCCAGCTGCTCGGCGATCTCGGCCGGCGTGAGGCCCACCAGGTGGCGCAGCATGAGCACGCTGCGCTGCTCTTCGGGCAGCTCCTCGAGCGCGTCGCTCAGACCCTGGAGGCGATCCGACTCGCCGCTGTCGTCGACCTCGTCGAGCGGCCGCACCTCCTCGCACGGCAGCGCGCGCGAACGGCGTATGTGATCGACGGCCAGGTTGCGGGCCACCCGCAGGATCCAGGCCGAAAACGGCACCGCCCGCTCCTCGTACTTGACGATGGCGGTCATCAGCTTCGCGAACACGTGCTGGGTCACGTCCTCGGCCTCGTGCTCGTCGCGGACGATGCTGCGCACGTAGCCGTAGACGTTGTCGGCGTAGCGCAAGTAGATGAAGCGGATGGCCTCCGGGTCCCCCTCCTTCGCACGCGCGACCGCGCGGGCCACCAGCCGGCGCTGCTCGTCCGAGTCGACGAGCGCCGACCTCCTCCGGAATCGTCCGGTAACGGGACCAGCTCCGCGATCCTCCTCCGTCGGACGCAGCTCTTCCATGGCAACGTACCTCCGCTGTGACGCCCGCCCCGGGCCGCTGTGGCGGGCGCCTATGCGAGTCCGATGAGGCCCGGGACGCCAACCTAGGAAAGCCCCGTTGGTCCTCCGTCGGCCACGGTGTTAGCCCGCCGTTAGTCGGTCCGGAAGGGGGCGACGCCTGCGGCTCGGCTGAATTTCCTACCACCGCCGGGGCAGGATCGGCGCTGCCGTTCGTTCAGTACTGCGATGGCAGAGCGTGCCAAGGGTCTCGTCATCGCCGACCGCCAGCTCGCCCCCGTGGCCAACAAGCCCCTCGTCCTGTACGGGCTCGACGCCATGCGGGCGGCCGGCATCCGCGAGGTGGGCATCGTCGCCGACGAGCACGTCGGCGAAGCGATCCGCGCACTCGTCGGCGAGAAGCTCGGCGCCGGGGTGCGCATTCGCTATCTCCCGCGCAGGCCCGAGGCCGACCCGGCCGAGTGCCTCGCGGCCGCAGCTCCCTTTCTGGGCGACAGCCCATGCGTCGCCCAGTTCAGGGACGGGCTGGTGCGCGGCGACCTACGCCCGCTCGTGGACGACCTCGTCGGCGACGACCTCGACGCGCTGCTCCTCCTCGACGGCTCGGGCGAGGCCCTGACGAACCTCGACGACCACAGGCTGCTCCGCCTTGCCGGCGACGTCGCGTCGGGCCCCCTTGCCGGGATCCACGTCCTCGGCCCGCGGCTGGTCCGCGAGGCGGCGAATGGCGGCTGCCTCGACGAGCTCGTTGACCGGCTGCTCACCGCCGGCGGCCGCGCCCGGACGGGACCCTTCGAGGGCACGTGGAAGCAGGTCGGCCACACCGAGGAGCTGCTCGAGGCCAACCGGCTCGTGCTCGACGACCTCCACGCCGGGCCCTGGCGCGGCGAGCTCATCGACAGCCGCATCGAGGGACGCGTGTCGATCGGCCCCGGCGCCGTCCTCGAGTCGACCGTGGTCCGCGGCCCGTGCGTTATCGGCTCGCGCGCCCGGCTTCGGCACGCCTACGTCGGGCCCTACACGTCGATCGGCGACGAGGTCGAGATCGAGGGAGCCGAGATCGAGCACTCGATTGTCCTGCCGGGCGCCGTGATCAAGCATCTGGGCGGCCGCCTCGAGGCGAGCGTGGTCGGCCGCGGAGCGAAGCTGTTCAGGGACTTCGCGCTCCCCCGCGCCATGCGCGTCCAGCTCGCGGACGGCGACGAGATCGCCCTTTCTTAGGGCCGCCGCCTCTTCAAACTCGCATCGGTAGCCGGGTCCCGGCCGCCGGAGGCAGCGGGCCTCAAATTAGTTGCATGGTCACTGATCGGCCCTAGTCACGCATAGCGGGGATTAGACCGATCAGTGAGTGCACAACTACTCTGAAAACCTCCCCGGCAACACCCGGGACCTGGCCTCCTGTACCAGCCGCTAGCGCATCGACGACGGCGCCGGCAGCCGGCTCAGCAGCCTGCGGTAGCGGTTCATGTCCCGGTGGGTCCAGTCGCCGTGGGTCTGGTGGCGGAGCCTTGCGACTCGCTCGCGGTGGTAGGGGCTCGAGAGGCTCTCGTTGTGCCCGATCACGTTGCGGGTCTTGACGTGGAACCTGCCCTGGAGCATCCGCGTAAGCCGCAGCGAGGCGTGCAGCTGGCGGCTGTTGTGGAGGATCGCGCCGTCGCTTCGGCCGACGTGCTCGATGCCGATGGCCGTGTAGTTCAACCCGACCGTGTGCCGGCACATGATCAGGGTCGAGACGAGCTGGTAGACGAGCCCGTTCTTGTCCACCACGAAGTGGGAGCAGACGCCCGGCAGCTCGTGGAGCTCCGAGTCGGGGCGGTCGGGGGCGAACGTGTTGAAGGCCGATGAGAACGTGTCACCGTCGGTGTAGTGCTCGACGATCACGTGCGGGTGGCGCAGGTGGTAGTCGTGGATGCCGTAGTGGCGATCGGCGTAGGCGGCCATCTCGCGCTTGCGCCTGGCGCCGTAGGGGATGTGCTTCTGCTTGATCCGCGGCGGTCCGATCGCCCGGGCGACGGCGGCCACCGCCCCGGCGTGGCGGCGCACCCCGCGCCCCGACAGCCGGCCGGCGGGGAGCTCGACGACGAACGCGGTCGAGCCGCGGAAGGTGTGGTTCTCCCAATCGGTTGCCGTCCCCGGCAGGAAGGCGAGCTTCTTGTGCGGCAGCCCTGACTTGCGCGAGTAGATCCGCTCGAGCTTGGGGTCGTCGGCGCCCGTCTTCGTGACGAGGCGCATGTGCTGGTGGTACCAGATGGTCACGCGCGGCTTGACTCTCCGGATCAGGGACGCCGCCGCCTGCGACTCCGGCTCCGAGAGGGGCTTGGGCCCCGAGTAGTAGGTGCTCGAGGGAGTCCCCTCGGCCTCCCAGCGGTAGGGGAAGTTCCGATTCAGGTCCACGCCGTGGGCGTTCTGGCGGGTGTTCGCGGCCGCGCCGTCGGGATTGAGCTCGTCGACCAGCCAGTACTCGACGCCGCGGGGCGGGCGGGCCCGGCGCAGCCGCTTGGTCACGGCGATCCCGGCCTGCTCGTTGCCGTGGATCTCTCCCACCACGAGCACCTTGATCCTCGCGCGCGGGCTACCGACCCGGACAGCCCGGATGGGACGGCCCTGGACCGAGTGGCCGATCGTCTCGGTGGAGGCCGGGAATGCGGGCGCCGCCAGCGCCCCCATCGCCATGGCTGCCGCCAGTAACACGGCAGCGCAGTATGGCTATAGGGTCGGGCCATGCGGGCCTTGAGCTTGCTGGCCGCGTCCACGGACCTCCTGCCGGCACGCGAGCAGATGGGCTTCACGCTCGGCTTCCACATCGTG
>JBJMLJ010000546.1:0-15494 GCA_045805365.1 Thermoleophilaceae bacterium | reverse complement strand
TCGGCCTCGTAGGTCATGTTGGCCTTGTCGGTCTCGATCTCGACGATCTCCTGGCCGCGCTTCACCTCGTCGCCCTCCGAGACGAGCCACTTGAGGATCGTGCCCTCCTCCATCGAGTCGGACAGCCGCGGCATGACGACGTCGGTGGCCATTCGGATCAGACGTCCCGGAAGGTGGCGAGCGCGGCGTGCACGACGTGCTCCTCGTGCGGGAAAGCGGCCTGCTCGAGGGGCTTCGAGTAGGGCATCGGCACGTCGGCGCCGGTCACCCGCTGGACGGGGGCGTCGAGCCAGTCGAAGGCCTGTTCCTGGATCAGCGCCGCCAGGTTGGCGCCGACGCCGCCGTGCGGCCAGCCCTCCTCGACGATGACCGCGCGGTTCGTCTTCTTGACCGACTCGAGGATCGTGTCCAGGTCGAGCGGTCGCAGCGTGCGGGGGTCGATCACCTCGGCCTCGATCTCGTGCTCCTCGGCGAGCGTCTCCGCGGCCTTCTGAGCCGTCAGCGCCATGCGGGAGATGCCCACGACGGTCACATCGTCGCCCTCCCGGCGGACGGCGGCCTCGCCAAACCGCATCGGACCGCCGTTCTCGGGCACCTCGCCGCGCTGGCCGTAGAGCGTCTCGTGCTCGATGAAGATGACGGGGTTGTCGTCGCGGATGGCTGTCTTAAGCAGCCCCTTGGCGTCCTCCGGCGTGGACGGCACCGCCACGAGCAGCCCCGGAACGTGGAGATACAGCGCCTCGAACGAGTGCGAGTGCGTCGGCCCGAGCTGGTGCCCGGCGCCGCCCGGCATCCGCACCACGATCGGCACCTTCACCTGGGCGCCGAACATGTACCTGATCGCCGCGGCGTGGTTGACGATCTGGTCCATCGCCAGGAGCGAGAAGTTCACGGTCATGAGCTCCACAACCGGCCGCAGCCCGCCCATCGCCGCGCCCACGCCCATGCCGACGATCGTGTTCTCCGATATCGGTGTGTCGCGCACCCGCTTCTCGCCGAACTCCTCGAGCAGCCCCTGCGTCACCTTGAAGGCGCCCTGGAAGACGCCGATGTCCTCGCCCATGAGGAAGACCTTCTCGTCGGCCTCCATCTCCTCCCGCATGGCCTGGCCGAGCGCCTCGCGGTAGCGCATCACCGGCATCAGTTCGTCCCGGGGCCTTCGTCGTCCTCGTCGCGTGGCCGGCGCGAGCGGTGCTCGCCGACGTCGGCGTAGGCCGCGCCCGCCTCGGCGAGCTCGTGCGGGATCACGCCGGACTCGCGTTCCTCCTCGCCGCGGTGGACCTCCGGCGAGCGCTCGTCGACCGACCACCAGGCGGGCGCCCGGTCGCCCTCGAGCACGTAGATGTCGTCGTAGAGCGAGTCGAGGTCGGGGAACGGCGACTCGTCGGCGAACTTCACCGCCTCGTCGACCGTCTCGACCGCCTGCTCGTCGAGCTTCTCGACCTGCTCCTCCTTGAAGCCGCTCTCGTTCTTCAGTCGCTCCGAGAAGGTGGCGATCGGGTCGCGCTTGGCCCACTCCTGGACCTCTTCCTTAGTTCTGTACTCCTCCGGGTCCGCCATCGAGTGGCCGCGGTAGCGGTAGGTGACCGCCTCGACCAGCTGCGGCTGGCGCTCCTTGCGCGCCTTCTCGAGCGCCTCGGACACCACCGCATGGACGTCGAGCACGTCCATGCCGTCGCAACGCGTGCCCGGCACGCCGAAGCCCTCCGACTTCCTCGACAGGTCCGTCACGGCCGAGTGCCGCTCCAGCGCCGTCCCCATCCCGAACTGGTTGTTGATCACGAGAAAGACGACCGGCAGCTTCCAGAGCGCCGCGAAGTTCATCGTCTCGCCGAAGGTGCCCTGATTAGTGGCGCCGTCGCCCATCATCGACAGGACGACGTCCTCCGTCTCGGAGTAGTCGGCCGCCAGCGCCACCCCGGCCGACAGCGGCAGGCTGCCGCCGACGATCCCGTAGCCGCCGAGGAAGCGCCGCTCCCAGTCGAACAGGTGCATCGACCCGCCGCGCCCCTTGGAGCAGCCGTCGACCTTGCCGAACAGCTCGGCCATGACCACCTTCGGCTCCGTCCCGCGCGCGAGCGCCTGGCCGTGCTCGCGGTAGGTGGACATCAGGTAGTCCGTGTCCTCGAGCGCCTGGGTGGCCCCGACGATCGTCGCCTCCTCGCCGATGCAGAGGTGCAGGAAGCCGCCGATCTTGGCCTTGGCGTACATCTCGCCCGCGCGCTCCTCGAAGCGGCGGATGAGCATCATCTTCCCGAGCACGTGCTCGCAGGTCTTCTTGTCGGGCAGCGAGTGCTGCTTGGCAGCCTCGACACCCTTGCCGTCGGCCTTCTGCGTGCGGGTCGCGTCCTTGGTCGCCACTAGTAGCGACTGTACCCGTTGACTGGTGGGCTCATCCCGCCGCGGCAAGCGCGGCTGCAGCGTCCTCCAGGCGGTCGTCGCCGTGGAAGAGCTGGTCGTCGACGGCCACCGTCGGCACCCCGGTGACGCCCCGCTCGATCGCCTCGTTCGTGGCGGCGATCAGCTTCTGCTTGATCGAGTGCCGCTCGATCGCCTTGAGGATGGCGTCCGGATGCAGCTCGCAGGCCGCCCCGGCGAGCAGGATGGTGTCGGCGTCGCCGAGACTCCGGCCGGCGTTGAACTCCTGGCGAAAGGCAGCGAGTGAGAACGCGACGCCCTTGCCGATCTCCATGGCGAACGTGGCCGCCCGAAGGGCCTTGATGGTTGGGGTCTGGAGAGGCCAGCCCTCGGGCCATCGAATTGGCTGCAGGCTCCGCTCCTTGGCACGCTTCTCGATCTCCGCGAAGTCATCGCTCCGGTCCTCCTTGAAAGACCACGGCTCGACGCCGGTGTGCTTGACAACGTGCCCGTAGGAGATGGGCTTCCAGACCGGCGGCTCGGGCAGGACCTGGTGGATCCGCTCAGCGGCGAGCCACGAGTACGGCGAGTTGAGCTCGTAGTAGAAGACCGGGCGCTCGCTCACGGATCGCGAACGATACGGGGCGGCGGATTCCGGCTGAGGTCAATTCGAGGGGTAGGCGACGCAGCGGAAGCGCCTGGCGTCAGCCGCGGTGTCCGGCACGGACGTGACGAGCCCACCTTCCGTTGCTACGACGATCGTCTTGAGCTGACCGCGGTCCACGTACACACTTGAGGTCAGCTCCCCACCCGTCCCAAGGCTGAATTCTGCGCCGCTGACGAGATTCGCGAGCTCCTCGTAAGTAGGAAGGCGGCGGTTCGCCGCATCGCATTCAATTCTCGCGAGGCCATACGCGGCGGGACCGCGAGTCGCGACCTCTGCACAGACTCCTGACACCGGTGTCGTCCCGCGCGGGCAATGGACCCGTAGGTCGGATGCGCTGAACTTGCCGAGCCTGTCCGCCCGACGGGCACGCCGGACCCTCGCGAGACGAGATTCCTTGATTGTTACTCCGCCAAGGGTGTTCCGCTTGAGCTTCTTTCCTGAGATCGTTCGGTCTTCAATCTGCGAACCGTTGATCCTCAGCGCCGCATAGGAAGATCCGCCCAGAGCTACGAACAAGGCAAGCAGAGCCAAGCCATGCCGGCGGATGAAACCGATCAAATGCATCTCCCTCCTAACCCCTGGACGGCCGACGAGTATCGCAATAGGACTGGGGCTATGGGCCCCGGACTGTCACCTTGACTACGCGCGACCGGCCCGTCTCAAACGGGTATCCACCCTCAGCAGGTAGAAGCGCTCGAAAGCGGTAGCGCACGCGGCCGACGGTGCCACCGAAGCGATACTTGAAACGCCAGCGCCCACGGCTGTCGCTTCGCACGGTTGAGAAGGTTCGCCACCGACCACGGAAGTGCGCCTGCAGCTCGACAAGCTTTCCGGAAGGCGGGATCGGCAGACTGCGCACCCGCCCGCGGAAGGTCACCGATTGACCATTGGTTGCCCGGCGGCGGCTGGCCCGCAACGTGCTGGCGGCAAGGACCCGGAGGGTGACCTGCCGGCTTGACGGAAGAGCCAACCGCGTCCCAACGTAGACAAAACGGAGGGCCCGGGTGGTACTGCCCCGGGCGACGTACCGAAATCGACCGTTTGGATCACTTACGGCGATTCCGGCCAGAGCCTCTGGCGCGAGGACTGACCGGGAATAAACGTAGATCGTTGCGCCCGGGATCGGTTGACCGTCTGCGTTGGTGAGCCGGCCGGAAATACGCACCCGCCGCCCCAGGCTCAGTCGAGCCGCTGGCACAAGCTTGACGACGTGCCGCTTGACTACCCGGCGATGGCCGTGCCGCACCACCCGCCGTCGGATTGTCCGCCTTATCGCCACACCGGCAGTCAAGAAGGATTCGAACCGGATCGGCAAGCGCAGAACCATTGGCGACCCGTCGTAACGAGACCCGGTTGAAGCCTCATTCCCGGCCTGGTCGAACGCCCTGCTCCGAAGGTCATAGGTGCCCGCCGGGAGACGAGAGTCATCGACATGCGCGACGAGGCGGCTGCCTTCCCGCGCCGTCGCCAGCGACTCCCAGGAGGTCGTCCCACGCCGACGAAGCTCTATCTCCCCTCGGGCGAGCCCCGAAACTTTGTCTGTGACGAGGACAGAGACCCGTGTTGGGTCGGCGACCACTTGACGTTCGAAGACCAATCGAGGGGGCTCTGGGTCATACCGGAGTGTGACCGGCACTGAGGCCCGACCACGATCGGCGTTGCCGGCGGCGTCCTGCCTCCAGACCGCGAATTTCCAGACCCCGGGTCCGGGGACCTTCAGCGGGGCGATTCGACTGATACCAGCGCCTCCATATCTGGCTTCCCTGCAAGCCCCTGTGATCGTGGGACACAGCCGGCCGAACGCAGCGATGATGGGGGCATATCGCTCGATTGGGTTGGACCATCGGACCGCAAAGATGTTCGATCGACGCCAGGCCTCTCCGCCTTCGACCGCGGCCGTGATCCGGTCTGGTGGGCTGTTATCGATCAATGCGCGCGTCGTCGCATGTCGTGGATTTCCGGACGCGTCCGCGACCTCGACTTCAACACTGTGGATACCGTCCCGCGCGGCCCGTTCGGTAGGCGTTGCGAGTGTGCTTACGCCGCTCGGACACGGCATCCGGCGTGCGTAGTTGCAAGGTGCCGTGGCCTTCGAGACTGGGTGGCCATCCACGAGAAGGTGGGATGTCCGGATGCCGACGTTGTCCGTCGCCGTGAAGCGAATCGATTGCTCCCCGCGCACCCAGCGCCCGCTCGCGAGGCCGCCGCCCACGATTCTCAGGCTCGGCGACGTGAAATCCGCCACATACGCCTTGGCATACCTCGTGGCGAGCATCGTCAGGCGCGCGGCCGAGCAGCCGTGTTTGCTCCGACAGATGACGCGCTGGACCAGGGCGGTGGCGGCGCCCGTGTTGTAGTGGCGGGGTGGGGCGTAGCTGGCGTTGGCGGTCGTTGCGGTGGGGCAGTGCCTTCCTGCCCGCTCGCGTTTGATGTAGGCGGGTCGCGCTCCGGGGCGGACCGCGTAGAGCTCGACTGTGAAGCCGCAGTCGCTGCGCCTCAGCTTTCCGGACCAGTCGACACGGAAGATGCGCGTTCCGGGCGGGGTCCAGAGGACGACGCTCGCGTGCTCGTTTCGGCGGAGGCGGCGGTGGGCGACCTTGTTGCTCGTGATCAGCCCGCGTTCGCCGCGCCCGAAGGGGTTGCAGCCTCGCTTGACGACCATGCGGCTACTCGAGCGAGCGGCCGAGAAGGCGCCTGAGTCGTAGCCCTCGGCCTTGGCGGCCATGCAGGAACGCAGCTGGAAGAAGCCGGCCTGGGCGGAATCGGCACCGATCGCAAGCGCGCCGACGCAGGCGAGGCATACAAGCGCTCGGAACGCTCCCCTGTTCACTGCACAGCTTGGGTTGCTTGCGTGACTTGCACCCTGTTGTCGGAAGGCCACCGCGGCCGCTCTTCGCCCCCTCAGGGCGGCGCGAGTTTACGCCTGGGGCTGCCAAGCCGAATACTCGATTTCCGCAAAGAGCGAGAAGATCCGACTAGGGGTCCTGACTAATCGGAGGTCCCTCGGGCTCGGCGACAGCGAAGGCCGTCGCGTTCGGCGGCCGGCTCGAAGTCGGGGGTCGTAGATGCTGGGCACGGAGCCGCCTCGCTCGTCACGGAGGCCCACGGTTCGCCGAACCGCGAGTCGCCGGAGATTAGGCAGTCCACGGTGTACTCGAGGTCGAGGCGGTCGCCATACCAAGTCGGGATCGCCGTATCGGCTCGCACCGCGACCCCCGCACGACGGTTGGCGGTGACTAGCCGGCGCCGGTCGCCTTGGAGCCGGCGGCGAGCGCCGACCATGCGTCCATCCGGCCGGTGAAACAGCAGCGACGAACCGGTTCCACGGCGCAGCCGGTAGCCGCCTTCGTGCAGGAGCCGATGGTGGCGCCGGCAAAGCTGCACCAGGTTCGACAGCTCTGTCCTTCCACCCTGAGCCCAGTGCTCGATGTGGTGTGCGTCGACGAAGCGGTGCTCGCTGCAGCCCGGGAAGCGGCAGCCGCCGTCGCGGCTGCGCAGGGCTCGGGCGAGCGCGGGCGGGACGGTGCGCGTCCGGCGGCCCACCGACAGCGGCCTGCCATCGCGTTCGAGGATCCGGACGACGCTCGAGTCGCAGGCGAGGCGACGGGCGGTCTCGGGGTGCAGCGCCGGGCCGGTCTCTACATGGCAGGCGCCGTCGGAATCGTGCGCGAGCGCCTCCGCATCGACGTGGACCACGACCTCGTGGCGGTCACTACCCGAGACCGGCTTGGAATCCGCCGCCAGAG
Source organism: Thermoleophilaceae bacterium (assembly GCA_045805365.1). GTDB lineage: Bacteria > Actinomycetota > Thermoleophilia > Solirubrobacterales > Thermoleophilaceae > DASXBA01. The sequence continues at coordinate 8,723 of JBJMLJ010000546.1, read as the reverse complement.
CGGTCTCCGCCATGCGTACGAGCGCATCGGCCCGGGTGACGGTGGGCCCGGAAGACGATTCCGCGGAATCGCTTTCGAGGTCGGCTTCATTCTTGATCGCCTCGCGAACCTGGTCCCCCGCCGCCTCCAGAGCCTTCAGGACGAGCACCCCTTCCTCGGCCGGGATCCGGGCGCTGATCACGAGCGAGCCGTCGTCCTCGTGCGAGTAGAGGAGGTAGCGGTCGCGGTAGGCGTCGTTCGTCGGCCCCAGCTCGCGGGCGAGGACCCCGCGGTAGGAGCGCACAAGCACCTCGAGCTGGCCGCCCGTGGCGTGCCGGGCGAGGCCGAGCAGAGGCTCCTCGAGCTGGGTCGTGGCCACCCGCGTCAGCGCGCGGACCTGCGAGTAGCTGAGCTCGCCGCGGCCGAACGCGGCCGCGATCCCGGGCAGCTCCGCCAGGGCCCTTGCCACCCGCACCTGCTGGCGCGCCGCCACGAGCCCGATCCCACAGCGCAGCGACAACCAGTGGGCGCAGGTCTTGCAGCCCCACTCGAGCCAGCCCCGGCGTCGATCGAGCTCTCCGACGAGCAGCAGCCAGCGGCAGGTTGCGGCATTGATGTGGGCGGCCAGCTCAGTGATCTCGGTCTCGAGCTGATCCAGGGACATTTCGGCGAGGGCTTGCATGAGGAGGCCTCCCAGTTAGGCGAACATATGTTCGCGAAGCTTACGGCTGAAGGCGGACGGCGATTCCGCGGAATCGTCGGGCCGGCTCAGGGCTAGCGCCGTAGCCCCAGGCCGTTCATCAGGGTGTCGACGGCGACGTCGACGACCATCGAGCGCGGAACGTCTGGGTGATCGGTCCACCAGAGCGCGAGCCCCACGATGGCCGCGCGGATGAACTCGGCCTTCAACTCGATCCGGTCGTCGGGAACGTGGAGCTCGGGTTCCGCGCGGAGAAGGGCGACGTTGGCCCCCCGTGCGCTGGCTTGGAGCTCTCGGTAGAACTTCTGCACTTCCGGGTCTCCGGTCGTGTCGCGGAAGAGCATCGCCGAGGCGAAGGGGTTCTCTTCCACGTAGGCGAACCAGTCATCCGTGACCCGCGGAATGCGCTCCGCCAGCGGCCCCGCCGTTGCCATGCCCGCGGCGAGCCGCCCGAGCAGGCCGTCGCGGTGCTTGGCCAAGAGCGCCATGTGGAGCTCCTTCTTCGAGCTGAAGTGCTGGTAGAGGAGCTGCTTTGTCACGCCGGCCGCGGCCGCGATGTCCTCGAGCTTTGTCGCCGAGTAGCCGCGCGCGGCGAACAGTTCGGAGGCCGCGTCCTCGATCACGCGCCTTCGCTCGACCTTGGGGAGCCTCTGCCGGGTAGTCAAGTTGACTCAACGGTAACTTGGGTGCTAACTTGCCATTAAGGCAACTTATGGCGGGGGATGTCATAGAAGACCCGGTGCTGCGCTACCGCTACCGCTTCCGGCCGGAGGGCCAGGTCCTCAAGGTGGATGTCTGGGTCGATCCCGGCGGCGGCGTGACGATCGACCACTTCCACCCCACGATCGAAGAGCGCTGGCATGTGCTGGAGGGCGACGTGACCTTCACCGTCGACGGCGAGGAGCGGCCTGCCGGCCCTGGCGATCGCCTCACCGCGGCGCCGGGAGTGCGTCACGCCTTCGAGAACACCGGCCCCCGGGAGGCGCGGCTCGAGGTCGAGGCCGAGCCGCCTGGCGAACTGCAGGAATTCCTCAACGAGGCCGCCCGGCTCGCCGAGGCCGGCAGATACACGCGCAACGGCAGACCAAAGGGCGTCCGGGGCCTGCTCGAGGGGGCCGACTTCGCCCTCCGCTACCGCGACACCACGGTGACGACCTTCCCGCCGCCGGCCCTCCAGCGGATCCTGTTCCCGCCGCTGGCCTGGGTCGGCCGCCGCCTGGCGCGCTAGTACCCCGGAGCGTGCCCGACCGACGCCATTACGCCCTGGAAGCTCGCATACGACGGGGCCAACAAGGGCGACTCCCACGTCTTCTGCGCGATCACCCGCAGCCGCGGGTAGATGCCGGAGGTGATCTGCGCCAGCGACAGCTCGGCGTTGTTCCAGGCGTTCAGCTTCGACCCGACATTGCGGGGCTCGGTCGGCGAGATCACGTACGGCGGGAACCGGAGCGACGACGAGCCGCCGTCCGGCCCGTAGAACTGGTTGACCTGCCAGCCCTCGTAGGCGGTCCGCATGTCGGGCTTGCCGTTGATGGGGCCGACGTTGCCTGTGTAGTAGGTGGGGTACCAGCCCGCGTTCATGATTTTGTGTCCGGCCGCGAGCAGTTCCGACGGTGTCGGCGGCTGCGGGTCCGACAGCGGCGAGATGTTGACCCACCATTCGACCAGGATGTCCGGGTTGGCCCGCAGGACGGCGCCGTCGCGGAGCTCGTCGTGCCAGGCGCGCAGGGTCTTGCCGTGCGCGCGCACGATCGAGTCGACCCAGTTGAAGAAGCCGAGGATCGCGTCCTTCGTGTTCGCGCGGGAGCCGTACTTCGCGCGCGCGTAGGACGCGAGCCGCGGGTAGAGCGAGTACTCCGTCGGCATCAGGTACTCGTCGCCGCCGACGTGCCAATACCGACCGGGGAAGAGCGGCAGGTACTCGTCCAGCACATCGCGGACGAACCTCAGCGCCGCCGGATTTGTGATGTCGAGCTTCCGGCTCTCGGGGCTCGACGCCGGCGGGATCGTGCCGGCCGCCGTCCGGAGCTCGAGGTCGGGGTGCTTCCTGAACACCGAGCCGAGGTGGCCGGGCATGTCGATCTCGGGCACGACGGTGACGTGGTAGCGGCCGGCCAGCGCGATGATCGAACGGAGCTGCGGCTTCGATAAAGCGCCGGGAGACGCGAGCTCCGGATGCGACGAGCTCTCGACTCCCCAGCGCTGATCGTCGGTCAGGTGCAGGTGGAGCAGGTTCAGCTTCAAGTAGGCGAGCTCGCGGATGTGCGACTTGATCCAGGCCGGCGGGTAGATGCGGCGGCCGAGGTCGATCATCAGGCCGCGCTCGGGGTAACGCGGCCAGTCGAGCGCCCGGCCGCGGGGAACCGAGAAGCGCTGGTGCAGGAGCTGGAGCAGCGTGCGGGTGCCATAGAAGACGCCGGTGGCCGTGCGCGCGCGGACGTCCAGGGAGCGTCCGACGACGAGGCGGTAGCCCTCCCTACCCAGCCTCCGGTCGCGAGCCCGGAGCAGCAGGCGGATGTCGCCGCGGCGCAGCCGCCGCCGGCCGCGCAGCCGCACAACCCGGACGCGGCGGTGGGTCAGCCGGCGCAGGTCGACCGCAAACACCCGCGCCGTCGAGCGCAGCCCGCGGTAGTAGCGCTTCGGCACGACGATCCTGATCGAGCGCGGCAGCCGGTATGAGCCCCTGGCCGCGCCCTTCCAGACTCGCAGCGCCGGGATGGTCCGGGGGCGCGGGTTGGCCGCCCGGGCGCAGGCCGGAACGGCCAGCAGGAGCACGAGCGACAGGCCGGCGAGGCGGATCGCCCGCGAATCAGCCACGCAGGTGCCGGCCCGCCGAGGCGACCGCGGCGCGCGCGAAGTCCAGCGGGCGGTCCACCTGCCACGCGTCGCTGAGGACGCCGTAGTAGTAGCGGGGCAGGCTGGGAGGCGCGGGACCGGGCGGCCGCAGGCGCTTCAGCCGCTGCTGGCGCTCCCAGACCGAGTAGATCGTCCGGATGGGGCTGAAGGGGCGGGTGGTCTGCCGGAAGCCGATCCGCTCGAAGAGCGGGCTCGGGGCGTCGTGCAGGCGGCGGAGGACGTGGTCCGGGACCGGCGCGTCGACGACGTTCCGCAGGTAGGAGAGGGTCGAGCCGAGCACCAGCGTCAGCACGCGCGCCTTCGCCTCCTCGACTAGCAGGTCCCAGTCCACCTCGCCGGCCCTGATCACCGCGGTGGCGTCGGCCACCCAGCGCACGGGCGACTTGGCGTCCCAGTCGGCTCCGTGGACGCACACGAGCAGCAGCTGGTGGGTTGGGCCGGGAGCGAGGGTCCGCTCGCCCCCCACCTCGAGCGGGACGGCGTGGTCCCAGAGCGAGTCGTCCGAGGCGCTGCGCCAGAGCGAGTACCAGTGCAGGTCCATCGACCAGCCGTCGAGGTGCGAGAACGGCTCCGAGTGCCGGAGCGGGATCGCCTCCTCCGGGTGGCGCGATGTCGGCTTGGCGCCTATCGCGCGAAGCGCCGCGATCGCGTCCAGCGCCTGGTCCGGCCGCACGAGCAGGTCGAAGTCCTCCATCCGCCGCACGCCCCAGTCGCGGTAGTAGAGCGGGCAGAGGGTGGCGCCCTTCAGCGCCAGGGTCGGGATGCCGGCCTCCCGCAGGGCGCGGATCGGGACCCCCGCCTGCCTGAGCACGGTCTGGTTGTTGAACCAGGTGTGCCGGTAGACGCCCTTCAGCTTGGGCATCGTCTGGTGCTCGACCCCATGGGCGTCCAGGTTTCGCCAGAGCAGGCCGACCAGGCCGTCGGAGGCGGGGTCGAGGTCCTCGACCTGCTCGCGCCGCTCCCACTCGCGCCAGGCGTCGAGGGCGGGCTGGCCTTCGAGCAGGCCGGCGCGCAGGAGCAGCCGCTGCGAGGGCGTCGCGAGCCGGCCGCCGTTCGGGAAGCGCTCGCTCACGCGGGCTCCCTCCGGCGGTCGAGCGACTGCTTGAGCACGCGCATGTAGGCGCCGAGGCCGTCGCGCTCCCGGCGGGTCAGGTTGTTCGCATGGATGCGCCGCCGCGCCAGCACCTCGGGGAGCGTCAGCTCGCGCATCCCGAGCTCGCGGGCGCGCGCGAGCCAGCTCAGGACGTCGGCCACGCTCACGTCGACGTCGAACCAGCCGCCTCGCTCGATCGCCTCGCGGCGTGCGCAGAGCGTGCTCGCGAGGCCCCCGGGCAGCGGCTCGGGCCGCACGTCGAAGCGCTCGGCATCCATCGGGCTTGCGAACTCGCGCACGCGGGTGAAGACGTAGTCGAGCGAGGGATCGCGGTCGAACGCCTCGAGCTGGAGCTCGAGCTTCTCCGGCTCCCACAGGTCGTCGGAGTCGAGGAAAGCCACCAGTTCGCCGGCCGCGGCGTCGACCGCCACGTTGCGCGCGCTCCCGAGTCCTCTCGGCTCGGTCTGGATCAGGCGCACGTCGGGGGCGTACGAGCGGGCGATGTCGCGGGTCCCGTCCGTGGAGCTGTCCTCGACGACGATCAGCTCGGCCGGCCGGACCGTCTGGCCCAAGACGCTCTCGATCGCCTCGGCGAGGTAGGCCTCGCCGTTGCGTACGCAGATCAGCGCGCTCACCGTTGGCCGCGCGGTCATGTCCCGGATAGCCTCCGGCCGTGGCCCCCGCCCGCATCAGCGTGGTGATCCCTGTCTTCAACGGGGAGCGCTTCCTGGCCGATGCGATTGAGAGCTGTCTGGCGCAGACGCTGGCGCCCGCCGAGGTGATCGTCGTGGACGACGGGTCCACCGACGGAAGCGCCGGCGTGGCGGAGTCGTTCGGGCCGCCGGTGCGGCTGGTCGGCATCGAGCATCAGGGCGTCTCGGTCGCGCGCAACACGGGCGTCGCCCGCTCCAGCGGCGATCTGATCGCCTTCGTCGACGCGGACGACCTGATGAAGCCGCAGCGGCTCGAGCTCCAGGTCGCCGCGATGGAGAAGCAGCCCGGGCTTGCGTTCGTGCTCGGGCGGGCGGACTTCCGCCTCGAGGACGGCCTGGAACCGCCCGAGTTCGATGCGGGGAAGCTCGCGCCGATCGCCCAGGGGCGGGAGCGCTACTGGGCGATGACGCTCATGGCGACGCGCCAGGCGTTCGACCAGATCGGTCCCTTCGAGCCGAGCATGGAGATCGGGCAGGACAGCGACTGGGTGATGCGCGCCTTCGAGTCCGGCCTGCCGTACGCGCTGTTGGAGGAGCCGCTGATCGAGCGCCGCTACCACGGCGGCAACACGACCTACGACACCGCGGGCGCTCGCCGCGCGAGCTTCGACGTCCTCAGGCGCCGAGCCGCGCGGCACCGCGCCGGGTCGGACTGACAGCTCAGTCACCGTTCGCCCTCGCCCTCGCCCGCCTGCGCCTGACCGAGGCGTGCACCGCGCTGATGGTGTCCTGGAGCACGGGACCGCCGACGCGCAGCGATTCGTTCCGGTCGTGCACGCGGTACAGCAGTAGCGTCTCGTCCAGCCTCGCGATTGGCACCCCGGCCTCGCGGGTGCGCATGAAGAAGTCCGTGTCGTTGCCCCAGGGATACCTCCCGTCGAAGCGCCCGATTCGGTCGACCGTCCGGCGCCAGAAGAGGATGGTGCCGAGCTGGAGGGAGTGGGACTCGCGGCCGATGACGTCGGGGTCGATCCACTCGGGGACCGGGCAGCCGGGCTCGAGGAAGACGAGCATCCGGCACGAGCACATCCCGGCCTCCGGCTGCGCACGCAGCGCCTCCAGCTGGCGCTCGAGCTTCTCGGGGCGGAACAGGTCGTCCTGGTCGAGGAGCGAGAGCAGGTCGCCCTTGGCCTCGTCCATGCCCCGGTTGCGGGCCGCGGCCACGCCGCTGTTCTCCTGGTGCACGAGCTTCACCGGATAGGAGCCGGCGATCTCGGCGCTGCTGTCGGTCGAGCCGTCGTCCACGACGATGATCTCGGTGCGCGGCCAGGTCTGCTCGAGCGCGCTCTCGATCGCCTGCTCCAGGAACGTCTCGCCGTTGAACACGGGAATGACGACGCTGATGAGCGGCTCGGTGCTCATCTCGCCGAGGGTACGCTGCCGCCGTGCACGGGTCCATCAGCGTGGTGATGCCGGTCTTCAACGGCGAGCCCTTCATCGCGGAGGCGATCGAGAGCGTGCTCGCCCAGAGCCGCCCGGCCTCCGAGCTGATCGTCGTCGACGACGGCTCCACGGATGGCTCGGCCGCCGAGGCGGAGCGGTTCGGGGAGGTGGAGCTGATCCGAACCGAGAACCGCGGGCCGGCGGCGGCGCGCAACACCGGGGTGGCCGAGTCGAGCGGAGACCTGATCACCTTCCTCGACGCGGACGACCTGATGAAGCCGGACCGCCTCGAGCGCCAGGCCGCGGCCCTCGAGGACGACCCCTCGGCCGGGTTCGCGCTGGGCCGAGGCGACGTGGTGATGGAGCCCGGAGTCGAGCCGCCGGCCTGGCTGGAGGAGGAGAAGCGCGCCTACATGCAGATGTCGCTGTTCACGACCAAGGACGCCTTCGAGCGCGTCGGGCCGTTCGACGAGGAGCTGAGGCTGGGGGACGACACCGACTGGCTCTTCCGGGCGTTCGAGGCTGGGCTGCGGCCCGCGCTCGTCCCCGAGCCGGTGATCGTCCGGCGCTACCACGGCCGCAACATCAGCTCGGATCCACGCGCGATGCGCGAGGCGCAGTTCAAGCTGCTCCGGCGCCGGGTCGCCCGGAAGCGGGCGACCGGCCGGCAGGCCCCGGTGGTCCCGGAGTCGGTGATTCTCGGCGTGCCCGACGTCAGCTCGCACGACGACGATCGATAGAGGCCTTGAGGAGCCGGGCGAAGTCCGCGAACGGGGCCTGCTCTCGCCGGGTGATGTTGGCGCCGTGCTCCCGCCGCAGCAGGACGACGTCGGGCAGCATCGTCTCGCGCAGGCCCAGGTCGCGCGCCTTGAGCATCCAGTCGAGGAACTCGCCGACTCGAACGTCGGTGGGGAACGGGCCCACGCGCTCCGCGGCGGCCCGCCGGAACAGCAACGTGCCGCCGTAGGCGGCCGCCATCGGCTCGCTGAGGACGTCCGGCGACTCGTGGCCGAAGCGGCGCATGTGGCCGAAGACCAGGTCGAGCGACGGGTCTCTCGCGAAGGCGCCGAGCTGCACCTCCAGCCGGCGCGGATCCCAGAGGTCGTCGGCATCCAGGTAGCCCGCGAACTCGCCGCGGGCGGCCGCGAGGGCGGCATTGCGCGCCGTGCCCAGGCCGACCGGGCCCTGTTGGATGACCCGCACGCGCCCGTTGAAGGAGCGCGCGATGGCGGCGGTCCCGTCCGTGGAGCCGTCGTCGACGACGATCACTTCGTGCGGCGCGACGGTCTGGGTGAGTGCGCTGTCGATCGCGGCGCGCAGATAACGCTCGCCGTCGCGGACGCACATGAGGACGCTCACGGTGGCGCTCTCAGTCACGGGGCACCGTCTTCTTGCGCCTCGCGGAGGCCCAGTAGGCGCGCATGTGCTCGCGCTGGATGCGCTCTCTCTGGGCGGAGGCGTTGCCGCTGTGGAGGCGGTAGCGCTGGAGCGGCTCGTCCACGAACACCACCCGCACCCCCAGGTCGCGCGTGCGCAGGAACCAGTCGGTGTCGTTGGCCGCGAAGTAGCTGGTGTCGAAGGGCCCAACCTCGTCGAACACCTCGCTCCTGAGCAGCAGCGTGCCCACCTGGGCGGTCCTGTGGCTGCCCTCCAGGAAGGTCTCGTCCGCCCACTCGGGGAGCTCGTCGCCCGGCTCGAGGAACATCTCGAAGCGGCAGCTGCAGATGCCGGCGCCGGCGTCGGCCTCGAGCGCGGCGACCTGGCGCTCGAGCTTCGCCGGCAGCCACACGTCGTCCTGGTCGAGGAAGGAGAGCAGCTCGCCCCGCGCCGCCTCGCCGCCGCGGTTGCGGGCGGCCGCCACGCCGCTGTTCTCCTGGTGCAGGTAGGACAGCGGGTACTCCTGCGCGATCTCGGCGCTGCCGTCGGTCGAGCCGTCGTCGACGACGATCAGCTCGACCTGGGGCCAGCTCTGCGCGAGCACGCTCTCGATCGCCTCGCG
>JBJMLJ010000545.1:0-12138 GCA_045805365.1 Thermoleophilaceae bacterium | reverse complement strand
TGGACTCGGTGGACGTGTCACCGAGCCCGGAGGGGACTACCGTGTTGCTCCGACGAGCCCTGAACGGCGACGGGGGGGAGGAGTCTTCTTGAACGATCTGGTCGACCTCGCTATCGAGGAGCGCGACGGCGGCGTGGTGCTGGCGCGGGTGAGCGGCGAGCTCGACATCGCGGGCGCCTCGCGTACCGGCGATGCGATCGCCGAGGCCGTCCCGACCACAGCCCCGGGCCTGGTCGTCGACTTCACGGGGCTCGACTTCATCGACTCCAGCGGCGTGGCGATGCTGTTCGGCCTCGCGCGCCGTCTGAACGGCAGGCGCCAGCAGCTGCGCGTGGTCGCGCCCGAGGGCGGCCCGGTCACCCGGGTGCTCGACATCGTCGAGTTCGAGCGGGCCGCCCCCGTGGTCGGCGACCTCGAGCAGGCGTTGTCGGAGCTCGGCTAGCTCAGTACTTGAAGCTCAGTACTTGACCTTGCCCTTGATGTGCTGCTGGGCGACCGTGGAGCCCGCGGCCTCGGTCCCGGTGAAGCTGAACGAGCCGGTCGCGTGCTTGTAGATCCCGGTGCCGCCGGTGACCTTGCCGCTGCCGGTGAACGAGATGCTGCCGTCGGGGTTCACCTTGCCGGTGCCCTTGAACCTGGCCTTGATCTCGCCCTTGGGCCCGAAGGCGGTGGCCTTCGAGGTGAAGCTGCCCGGCGTCGGGTACTTGTTCTCGTTCCGCGTCGCGCCGTAGAGCCGCTTGCCGCAGAGCTTGCCGTCGATCGAGCCGGCGTCGGTATCGGCGCCGCTGGCCGGCGGGGCGCCGCTCTTGACCTTGACCTGGGCGAACCTGCCGGTCACGTTGACCTTGCACTTGTGGACCTTGCGTCCGTGCGCCGCCCCGGCGAGGGTCGGCCCGACGACCGCGAGCGTGAGCGCGGCCGCGACCGCGCCAAGTACTACTTTCCGCATTGCTCCTCCTAGGTGGGGGAGCCGACCCTATACCGGCGCGGTGGCCTGCTCGGCGATGAAGTCGAGGACGTGCTGGTTGAACTCGGGCGCCCGCTCGATGTTCGCGCCGTGCGGGCAGCGGTCGATCTGCGTGAACTTGGAGCTCGGAATCAGCTCCGCGATCTCCCGCTGCTTCCAGATCGGGACGAGGATGTCGTACTCGCCGCCGATCACGTGGACGGGCATCGACAGCGAGGGGAGCCGGTCCCTGGCCTCGTGTCGGCGTGAGGCCTCGAGCTGGCGGGCGAAGGCCTCCGGCGGCTGCGGGTTGGGGTCGGCGAGCATCATCTCGCGGACGTACTTCGCCCCCTCGACGTTTTCGAAGAACTCCTCGGACAGCGTGAGAAGCATGAGCTCGTCGATGTGGTCCTCTCGCGATACGAGTTGCCTGCGCCTGCCCCAGACCTGGCTCAGCCTCTCGCCCCAGTGGCCGGTGCCGGCGAAGGTCACGGCCAGCGTCAGCGTCCGCACCCGCTCCGGCGCCGCCAGCGCGACCTCTTGCGAGATCGCGCCGCCCATCGAGTAGCCGAGGAGGTGGAAGGAGTCGAGCTCGAGGGCGTCGGCGAGGGCGAGCGTGTCCTGCGCCATGTCCCTGATCTCGTAGCGCTCGTCCGCCATCGAGGACTGGCCGACGTCGCGGTTGTCGAAGATCACGGTCTTGTGGTGCTCGGCGAACGGCTGCACCTGTAGCGCCCACGCAAGCGAGTTGGCGGCCAGGCCCATCACGCACAGGAGCGGCTCGCCCTCGCCGATGACCTCGTAATAGAGGCTCTGCCCGTTGGCCTGGATGTGCGGCACGGCCCGAACGCTACCGTGACCGGGGATGGTCCTGCTCGTCGCGTTCGCCGTGATCGCCGGTGCGGGCACGGCCGTGACCCCGTGCGTCCTGCCCGTGCTGCCGGCCGTCCTGTCGGCCAGCGCGACCGGTGGCCGGCGGCGCCCGCTCGGAATCATCCTCGGGCTCACGACCACCTTCACGGTGACGATCGTCGGCCTGGCGTCGCTGATCCACGGGGTCGGCCTGGCAGACGGCTTCGTCCGCACGGTCGCCGTAGTGGTCCTGATCGCCTTCGGGCTCGCGCTGGTGTGGCCGCGGCTCGGCGACCTCGTAGAGCGGCCGCTCACCCGGCTGGCGCGCTTCGGCCCGCAGGGTGCCGGGGACGGCTTCCGCTCGGGCCTGCTCGTCGGCGCGGCGCTCGGATTCGTATACGCGCCGTGCGCCGGGCCGATCCTGGCCGCCGTCGTCTCCGTGGCGGCGACGATGGGCGCCTCCTTCAAGCTCGTCGTGATCGCGCTCGCCTACGGCGCGGGGTCGGCCGCCGTGCTGTTCGTCTACGCCTACGGCGGTCGTCGGCTGCTCGAGCCGCTGCGGCGTGCCGGCCGCGGGCCGATCCTCCAGCGTGTGCTCGGTGTCGTGATGGTGCTCACCGCGATCGCGATCGCCACCGACCTCGACCTTCGCTTCCAGACCGCACTCGCCAACGGACTGCCCGATTTCCTCACCAATCCCACCCACGGGCTCGAGCGCTCGCACGCGGTCGAGAACCGGCTGGCAAAGCTGCGCGGCCGCCCGCGCTTCCATCAGGTGGCGGCCAGCGCCTCGGGGCTGCCCGTCCTGGGCACGGCGCCGGAGTTCGCAGATACCGGCCACTGGTTCAACAGCCGACCGTTGAGCATCGCCGGGCTCCGCGGACACGTCGTCCTGATCGACTTCTGGACATACACGTGCATCAACTGCCTGCGCACGCTCCCCTACCTGCGGGCCTGGTACCAGCGCTACCACCGGGACCGGCTGGTGATCGTCGGCGTCCACACGCCGGAGTTCGGCTTCGAGCACGAGACCTCCAACGTGGCCCGCGCCGTGAGCAGCAACCACCTGACCTACCCCGTCGTCCAGGACAACAACTACGGGACCTGGGACGCCTGGGGCAACCAGTACTGGCCGGCCCACTATCTGATCGACGCCCGCGGGCGGGTCCGCTACACGCACTTCGGCGAGGGTGACTACGGCGGGACCGAGTCGGCGATCCGCGCCCTCCTGGCCGAAGCCGGGGCCCGGCGGCTCGGCGGCCGCTCGAGGACGCATGCGATCGCCCCTTCCAATGCGCCGCTCACCCCCGAGACCTATCTCGGCACCAAGCGCTCGATGGGCTTCGTGACGCCACCCGTCAACGGCACTCACCGCTATCCCCGCAGCAAGCAGCTGGACGCCGACCAGTTCGCCTTCAGCGGTACCTGGCATGTGACCGGGGAGATGGGGGAGGCCGGCCCCGGCGCGCGCCTGGACGCGAACGTGAACGCCCGCCGGGTGTATCTCGTCCTGGCCAAGCGGAGCTCGACGCCGGGCCGGGTGCGGGTCCTGATCAACGGCCGCTCGCCGCGCCGCGACGAGGCGGGCTCGGACGTTCACGGCGACTTCGTCACGGTACGCGGCCAGCGCCTCTACGAGCTGCTCGACCTCCCGCGCGTGGAGCAGCTGCGGCTGACGCTGATCCCCGAGCGCGGCGTGGAGGGCTTCGCCTTCACCTTTGGCTAGCCAGCCAGGACGGAGGTCCGCGAAGCGGACCGGTCACGCGAGGCTGGATGCCGAGAGCCGCCACAGGCGCGGGGCGGGATGCCCCGCGGAGGTAGTCTTCACGCGAGCGGCGAACGAGGAGAGAACTGTGGAGCAGGCGACGACGACCCAGCAGCCGACCGCCCAGGCGGCCAGCGGAAACGGCCAGCGCAAGACGATCGAGGTCACGAACCCCGCGACCGGCGAGAACCTCGCCTCGGTCCCGGCGCTCGACCCCACCGAGGTCGCCGAGCTCGTTCAGAGGGCGCGCGCCGCCCAGCCCGGCTGGGAGGCGCTCGGCTTCGACGGCCGCGCCAAGATCTTCCGCCGCGCCCAGAAGTGGCTCGTCGAGAACCAGGAGCGCGTGATCGACACGATCGTCTCCGAGGCCGGCAAGACCTACGAGGACGCGCTGCTCGCGGAGGTCTCCTATGGCGCCGGCGCCTTCGGCTTCTGGGCCAAGCAGGCCCCGAACTACCTCGCCGACGAGAAGGTCCGCTCCAGCTCGCCGTTCGTGCTCGGCCGCAAGCTGCTCGTCCGCTACGCCCCGGTCGGGGTGGTCGGCGTCATCGGCCCCTGGAACTACCCGCTCTCGAACTCGTTCGGCGACTGCATCCCGGCCCTCGCCGCCGGCAACTCAGTCGTCCTCAAGCCCGCCAGCATCACACCGCTCACCTCGCTCCTGATGCAGGAGATGCTCCGCGAGTGCGGGATGCCGGAGGACGTCTACGGCGTCTGCATCGGCGCCGGCTCGAGTGTCGGCGACGCCCTCATCGACGAGGTCGACGCGGTGATGTTCACCGGCTCGACGGAGGTGGGCAAGAAGGTGATGGAGCGCGCCTCGAAGACCGTCACGCCGGTCGCCCTCGAGCTCGGCGGCAAGGACCCGATGATCGTCCTCTCCGACGCCGACCTCGAGCGCGCCGCCAACGGCGCCGTCCACTACTCGATGCAGAACGGCGGCCAGACCTGCATCTCCGTGGAACGCGTTTACGTGGAAGAGCCGGTCTATGACCAGTTCGTGGCCAAGGTCGAGGAGAAGATGCATGCGCTCCGTCAGGGCGTTCCGGGGGACGCCGGCTCCGTGGACGTCGGCGCCATCACCTCGCCGCCGCAGATGGACCTCATCGACAACCACGTGCAGGACGCGGTCAAGAAGGGCGCCCGGGTGCTCGTCGGCGGCAAGCGCGGCCACGGCTCGGGCGACTTCTACGAGCCGACGCTGCTCGTGGACGTGGACCACACGATGGAGTGCATGACCGAGGAGACCTTCGGCCCGACGCTGCCGGTCATGAAGGTCAAGAACGCCGACGAGGCCGTCCGCCTCGCGAACGACTCGCCCTACGGTCTGGCGGCCTCCGTCTGGACCAAGGACGCGGCCAAGGGCGAGGCCGTGGCCCGCCGGGTCGAGGCCGGGGCGGTCTGCGTCAACGACGCCCAGATCAACTACGTCGCGCTCGAGCTGCCGATGGGCGGCTGGAAGGCCTCGGGACTCGGCTCACGCCACGGCGCGGGCGGCATCCGCAAGTACACGAAGCAGCAGACGATCATGGTCGCCCGCTTCGTGCCCAAGAAGGACTTGCACATGCTGCCCTACAAGGGGCGCACGACGAAGCTGGTCGGGCGGTTCCTGAAGCTGCTCTACGGGCGCGGCAAGCGCGACTAGCCCAGCCCGGGTGGGGCGTCCACCCGGGACCGCCTTCGATTTGAGCGCGCGCCGGTGTGCGCCGAAAGCGATGGCATGGCCTCCGTTCGCCTCATGCTGCTCGCGTCGCTGGCTGCGCTGCTCCTGTGCGGCGTCGCCTTCGCGCGCCCCTACGGTCAGGTCCGCCACAACCCGGCCGACAAGCTCGTCTCCCTGCCCATCGACGACTACCACTACGACTACGCCAAGCGCTGCCGCAAGCACCCGATGGCGGGCACGTTGGCCCTCCAGTCCTGGCTCGAGAAGAACTGGCGCGGCGTGTCCTGGGGCATCATGCGCTGCGAGAAGCTCGGCAAGCACGACTACAGCCTCCACGCCGAGGGACGGGCCATCGACTGGCACCTCGACGTGCACAGCGCGGCCGACCGCCGCGCCGCGAAGAAGCTGATCCTCACCCTGCTCGCCACCGACAGGGTCGGGAACCCGCACGCGCTCGCCCGCCGCATGGGGGTCCAGGAGATCATCTGGAACTGCCGCTCCTGGTGGGCCGGAGCGGACCGGATGGGCAAGTACTCGTACTGCTACGACAAGCGCGGCAAGCGCAAGAAGGACCTGGACGAGACGCTGGCGCACCGCAACCACGTCCACATCGGGCTCAACCTCGCGGGCGCGCGCAAGAAGACCAGCTTTTGGAAGCACCGCAGGTAGCGTCCGCGGCGTGAGCGACGAGCTCTCGCCCCACAACCGCATTCGCATCAACGTCGACCGCGCGCTGTGCATCGGCTCGGGCGACTGCGTAGACACGGCGCCCGACGTCTTCCAGCTCGACGAGGACGACAAGGCGACCGTGGTCGATCCGGACGGCGCCTCGACGGACGACATCCTCGAGGCCGCCCAGAACTGCCCGGTTACCGCGATCTTCGTGGCCGGGGAGAACGGCGACCTCTGGCCTTAGGCACGGCCTCCCGTACCGCGGCGGCCATCGTCGCGCCGGCGATGTGCAGCGGCTCGACGGTCCGCTGAGCCCGGCAGAGGATGAAGGCGCCCTCGAGCGCGGCGAGCGAGGCGATCGCCAGCCGGCGTGCCTCGGCCTCGGGGACTCCGCCTTGCTCGAAGCGGTCGCTGGTGGTCTCGATCCAGCTGGCGAAGACGTCCGCCGTCGCCTCGCGTAGCGGCTCGTTCGTGCTCGCGACCTCGAGCGCGACGGTGGCGATCGGGCAGGCATCCGCGTAGCCGGTCTCGACGAGCGTCTCGCCGGCCGCGACGAAGAAGCTCTCGACGGCCTCCGCGACGTCGCCTTCCGGCTCGAAGAAGAGGTCGATCAGCTGCTCGTAGATCCCGCCCGACCAGCGGATGACCTCGACGCCGAGCTGCTCCTTGCCTCCGGGGAAGAAGTGGTAGAGCGAGCCGAAGGGAGCGCTCGCCGCCGAGACGATGCGCTTGACGCCGGTGCCGGCGTAGCCCTGGCGGCGGAAGAGCTCGGCGCTCGCCTCGACGATCCGGTCACGCGTCGCGGCCACGCGCGAGATGGTAGCGTGCTCAGTAGAGCGATCTATCTAGAATCGGCGCTGGAGGTGTCGCGAGGGCCGAGGTCGACCTGTCGGCGGGGACGATCGAGTACGACGACAGCGGCGGCGACGGACCCATCGTGGTCCTGCTGCACGGCGTCACGATGGACGGCACGCTGTGGCGGAACGTCGTCGCCGAGCTGCGCGAGGATCACCGCTGCGTCGTCCCCACGCTGCCGCTGGGCGCTCACCGCCGCCCGATGCGGCCCGACGCCGATCTGTCGCTGCGCGGCCAGGCGGGGCTGGTGGCCGAATTCCTCGAGCGCCTCGACCTGCGCGGCGTCACGCTGGTCGTGAACGACTGGGGCGGCGCCCTTTTGGTCGCCTCCGACGAGCGGGTGGGCCGCCTCGTGCTCGCGGCCTGCGAGACCTTCGACAACTACCCGCCCGGTCTCCCGGGGAAGAACCTCGGGCTGCTCGGGCGACTGCCCGGCGGGCTGGCGATCGCCGCTCAGGCGCTACGGGTGAAGGCGCTGCGCCGGCTGCCGGTCACCTTCGGCTGGATGTCGAAGCGCCCGGTGCCCGACGAGATCATGGACGGCTGGCTGCGCCCGATGATCACCCGGCCGGAGATCCGCCGGGACCTGCGCAAGTACGTGAGCGGCGTGAAGCAGGCGAAGCGGGAGCTGCTGGCGGCCACCGAGAAGCTGTCGGAGTTCGAGCGGCCGGCCCTGGTCGCTTGGGCCCGGGAGGACCGCGTAATGCCGGTCGAGCACGGCCGCCGCCTGGCGGAGCTGCTCCCGCGGGGGCGGCTCGTGGAGATCTCCGACAGCTACACGCTGATTCCCGAGGACCAGCCCCGCGAGCTCGCGACCCACATCCGCGAGTTCATCGCCCGGGAGGCGATCGACGTAGCCGCCTAGCGACGGCGGCGCAGCCAGAGGAGGACCAGAACGACTCCGCCGAGCGCCAGGCCCAGCGGCATCAGGCTGCGCGGCTCGGCTTCGGCCGCGGCGGGGTGGCGGCTGTCCTGGCCCGCGGGCATGGCGAATTCCTCGGCCGCCAGGACGTCGTGCGGCTCGTGGATTCCACTCGGATCCGGGGGCAGGCGCTCGTCGCGCGCGCCGATTCCGAACTCCTCCGCGGCCAGCACGTCGTGCGGCTCCTCGATCCCACTGGGGTCGGCGGGCATGCGCCGGTCTCGCTCGTCCATGAACCTCATCCTGCCAGACGGCGGGCGCGCTACGGTTGGACCCCGAAGGCCGGGTAAAGCATCCGCACGGAGCGACCGATGTCGAGCAAGGAATGGAAGTCCAGCTATCTGACCGCCCCACCGGCCGCCTGAGGCGAGTGCTCGCCCGCCTGCGCCGGGCCGGCGGCCTGCTGCCCGCCGCGCTCGTGCTCCTCGGCATCGGGGCGGTCGCGGCGCTGCTCGTCGGTGGGGACGGCAAGAAGTCCGCCCCCAAGCCGCCGGACACCGATCCGGTCCTGACGCCGAGCGCCGCCAAGAAGGCGGTCCGCAAGCAGGCGAAGAAGAGCCATGGCCACGTGGTCCAGCTCGCGGGCGTCGGCTCGCAGCCGCGCACGACCGGCAACTCGGCCGCCGACAACGCGCCGAGCCCGGGCGCGCCGTCCGACGCCCAGGTGCGGGCCGACCTGCGCGAGGCGAAGGCGGCCCTGCGCAGCTTCCAGACACACCTCGCCGGCGCCTACCTGGCGACCGGCCCGCGCGCCAAGGTCCTCAAGGACGGCAGCGCCCAGGCCCCCGACAACGCCCCGGACATCGTCCAGAAGGTCATCCTCGCCGGCAACGAGATCGCCAAGTTCCCCTACAAGTGGGGCGGCGGGCACGGCGCCTGGCGCGACAACGGCTACGACTGCTCGGGCTCCGTCTCGTTCGCGCTGGCGGGCGCAGGCTTCCTGAAGCGCCCGCTCACCTCGGGCGGGTTCATGACCTGGGGCAAGCCCGGCCGCGGCAAGTGGATCACGATCTACGCGAGCCCGGGCCACGTCTTCATGTTCGTTGCCGGGCTCAGGTTCGACACGAGTGGCCGCGGACGGGCCGGTACCCGCTGGCAGAACGGCGGCCGGTTGGCGAACGGCTTCGTCGTACGCCACCCGGCCGGTTTCTAGCTCCGCGGGGCATCCTGCCCCGCGTTCTGATGACAACTCTCGGCCTCCGGCCTCGCGTAACCGGGCCGGCTGCGCCGGCCCTTTAACCGACCTCCAGCTCGGCCGGCACGAGCTCGAGCTCCAGCCGGCGCCCCTGGCGCAGCAGGGTGACCGGGATCCTGGTCCCGATCAGCTCGGCCACCATCAGCTGCTGGAGGTCCTCGACCCGGTTCAGCCGCGTGCCGTCGACCTCGAGGATGAGGTCCTCGGGCCGGATGCCGGCGCGGTCGGCCGGGCTGTCGCCGACCACCTCGACGACCTCGATGCAGCCGTCGTCGCCGCTGCCATCGCGGGCGGCCGGCGGCACGGGCCTGGGCCCGCCGGCGATGCCGAGGTAGGCCCGGCGGACGCGCCCCTCGCGCATCAGCGAGCCGATCACGCGCAGGGTGTTGTCGTTGATCGGCACCGCGAGGCCGAGGCCGACGCCGGCGACCGCCGTGTTCACCCCGACCACGCGGCCGCGGCTGTCCGCGAGCGCGCCGCCGGAGTTGCCCGGGTTGAGGGCGGCGTCGGTCTGGATGACGTTGTCGATGATCCGCCCGGCGCGGCGCGAGCGCGCTGGCAGCGAGCGGCCGAGCGCGGACACCACCCCGGCCGTGACCGAGCCCTCGAAGCCGTGCGGATTGCCGATCGCCACCACGAGCTGGCCGACGCGCAGCTGCGTGGCGTCGCCCAGCTCCCCGGCCTCGAGACCTTCCTGGCGCGTGCGCAGCACGGCCAGATCCGAGAGCGGGTCCCTGCCGACGACCTCGAAGCGGTCCTCGTTCCCGTCGGGGAAGGTCGCCCGGCCCAGCCTGCTCGAGCCGCCCACCACGTGGGCGGAGGTGAGCATGTAGCCGTCCGGGGTCAGGGCCACCGCGCTGCCGGCCCCGACGGGCACCTGCCCGCCTCGTGAGCGGCGCATCACCCTCAGGCTCGCCACCGACGGCGTCAGCCGCTCGGCGACCCAGGTGACGGCCTGCGAGTAGGCGTCGAGGGCCTCGCTCTCGCTGGGACGGACGTCGGTCGTCACGCCGCCTCCCGCCTCGACTCGAAGACCACCTCCACGTCGCGCTCGTCCGTGCCGCGCACGAGCGCCAGGGCCAGCTTCCCTCCGGCCTCGGGAACGGTGTCGAGGGCCGCGTAGAGGCCGTCGATGCCGCCGAGGTCGTCGCCACCGGCCGCGACGATCAGGTCGCCGCGCTCGATGCCGGCCTGCTCGGCCGGGCTGTCGCCCTCGACGTCGCGGACAAGCAGCCCCTCGCGCTCGGGCAGGCCAACAGCGCGGCGGAGCCGCCTGGCCACCCGCGGCGGCGCCACGGCCACTCCGAGCCTGTGGGCGCTCGGCGCGCCGCCGTGGGCGAGGGCGTCCGTGCGCTCGCGCACCGCAGCCGTCGCGGGGACCGCGAGGATCAGGCCGCCGTCGAGACGGACGCTGTTCAGGCCGAGGAGCCTGCCCTCGACGTCGACGAGCGGGCCGCCCGAGGACCCGCGCGGAAGCACGGCGGTGTGCTCGATCGCGCCTTCGACGCGCCGGCCGCGCGGTCCGCGGAAGCTCCGGCCCTCGGAGGACACGAACCCGAGGCTGGCGCGGAGGCCGCGCCCGCCCGGGTTTGCCAGGGCCACGACGGGGGTGCCCAGCGCCGGCGCCGCCAGCTCGGGCTCCCAGGCGACCGCCGGGGCGTCGCCGGTGTCCGCCTCGAGCACCGCCAGGTCGAGGTCGAGGTCGGTGCCCGCGGTCTCGCTCGCCTCCCGTCGGCCGTCGGCGAACTTCACCGTGACGTCGCCGCGGCGCAGGTTGTGCGCGTTCGTCAGCACCTGCCCCTCCGCGATCACCACGCCCGACCCGAGGCCCCAGCCCCGGCCCAGGCCCACCACCGACGGTCCGACGCGCTCGGCGGCGGCCGCAATCGCGTCTCCCAATTCAGTCACTACGCTCATATCCGGCTCTCCAGTCAGTCACTTGCAACTTGCAAGTGGCGACTATACAGCCCGCCGGGCGCCTACCATTGGGGCATGGCAACCCGCGCCGACTCGCCCCTGGCCGCCGCGCTCGACAGCGTCGGCGACCGCTGGACGCTGCTGCTCGTGGAGGCGCTGCTCGACGGCCCGCGCCGCTTCGGCGACCTGGAGCAGGAGCTGCCCGGCATCGCCCCCAACGTGCTGTCGCAGCGGCTGCGCCGGCTGGAGGGCGAGGGGCTCGTCCTCGCCCAGCCCTACTCGGAGCGGCCGCAGCGCTTCGTCTACGAGCTGACCGGCTCGGGCCGGGAGCTCGCCGGAGCCCTGAGGCTCCTGGCAGACTGGGGCGCCCGCCATCGCGAGTCGGCCGAGCCGCCGCGCCACGCCGTCTGCGGCAGCCCGATCGAGGCCCGCCGGTGGTGCCCCGTCTGCGAGCGCCCCGTCGACGAGGACGAGGCCGCGGACCTGCACTTCGCGTAAGCCCTCCCCCCTCGAGAAGTCCCTGCTAGCTGCTACCTTCGCGAGGTCGTGCACGACGACCCGACACGGCGGCTCGAGCCGCAGGGGCCGCGGCCGCCCCGCCGTCGCGAGCCGGACGAGGTCTACATGCGCCGCCGGGTCATCGCCGGGCTGGCGGCTGGTGTCCTGCTCGTGCTCCTCATCGTCGTGATCGCCTCCGCCGGCGGCGGCTCGAAGAAGAGCCCCAACTCGGACCTCGGGACCCCGACCACGCCGAGCAACCTGGGTACCAACACCGAGAGCACCGACACGACGACCACCGAGACGAGCACGACGCCGTCAACCAGCGGCGGCACCACCGGTGGCACCACGAGCGGCGGCACGACCGGGACCACGGGCGGCACCGGCACCACCGGCGGCACCACGGGAACGACGGGCGGCGGAACCCCGGCCACCACCGGGGGTGGCACGACCGGCGGGACCACCGGCGGTGGCACTACGGGCGGCGGAACGGCCGCCCCACCCTCCCCCTGAGGTGCGCGTCGAGAACCTGAGCGAGGTCGAGCCGTTCACGACGCTCGACGGCTCCACCATCCGCGAGGTCGCCGGGCCCGCCATCGAGAGCGCGAGCAACCAGAGCCTGGCCGAGGCATCGGTCCCGCCGGGCGGCGCCACCACGGAGCACTACCACCGCACGACCGAGGAGATCTACTTCTTCACCCACGGCGCCGGCCGCATGCGGCTCGCCGAGGAGGAGCGCGACGTGGGGCCGGGCGACACGGCGGTGATCCCGCCCGGCGCGCGCCACAAGGTCTGGAACACCGGCGCCGAGCCGCTGCGCCTCTTGTGCTGCTGCGCCCCCGCCTACTCGGAC
>JBJMLJ010000544.1:0-3092 GCA_045805365.1 Thermoleophilaceae bacterium | reverse complement strand
TTCTCGCCCACGACACGGGCGAGGTAGGCGGTGCCGAAGCCGGCGTCGAAGGAGCCGACGCGCGGGCCGGTCTGGCCGAAGACGGCGGTGTCGGCGGCGATCGAGAGGTCGCAGAGCACGTGGAGCACGTGGCCGCCCCCGATTGCGTAGCCGTTGACCGCGGCGACCACCGGCTTCGGGACGTCGCGGATCAGCCGGTGCAGGTACTCGACCTCGAACAGACCCGTCTCCGAGGGGCCGTAGTCGCCGGTCTCGGCGCGCTGCTTCTGGTCGCCGCCGGTGCAGAACGCGCGATCGCCGGCGCCGGTGAGGGCCACGACGCCGACCTCCCGACTCGCCCACGCCCGTTTGAGGCAGTGGATCAGCTCGTCGACGGTGCGGGCCCGGAAGGCGTTCATCCGCTCCGGCCGGTCGATCGTGATCCAGGCCAGTCCGTCGTCCACCTCATAACGCACGTCCGTCAGCTCCATGTGGTCCTCCTCGCTCGCTCGGCGGCTACGCTAGCCCGCCGATGGCCGAGAGGGTCGCGCTCGTAACCGGAGGGGCACGCGGGATTGGCCGCGCGATCGCCGCCCAGCTGGCGGAGCACGGCCGCATCGTGGCGGTCGGGGACCTCCAGGAGGCCGAGGGTGTCGGCGCGCTGGCCGTCCGGCTGGACGTGACCGACTCGGCCTCGGTGGCCGCCGCGGTCGAGCAGGTGGAGTCGGAGCTCGGCCCGATCGAAATCCTCGTCAACAACGCCGGGTGGGACGAGGCCCACCCCTTCCTCGAGACCGACGAGCCCTTCTGGGACCGCGTGATCGAGATCAACTTCAAGGGCGGGCTCCGGGTGACTCGGGCGGTGCTGCCGGGCATGGTCGAGCGCGGCTGGGGGAGGCTCGTGAACATCGGCTCGGACGCCGGCCGGGTGGGCTCGTCGCTCGAGTCCGTGTACTCCGGGGCCAAGGGAGGGGTCATCGCCTTCACCAAGACGATCGCTCGCGAGGTGGCGCGCTCGGGTGTGACCGCCAACGTGGTCTGCCCCGGGCCGACGAAGACGGCCTTCCTCGACCGGATCGCGGGCGAGGGCGGCGAGCGCCTCGTCGAGTCCCTCGAGCGGGCGGTGCCGATGCGACGCCTCGGCGAGCCGGAGGACGTGGCGGCGGCGGTCGCGTTCCTCGCCTCGGAGGAGGCCGGCTACATCACCGGCCAGACGCTGTCGGTGAGCGGCGGCCTGACGATGGCGTGAAGACCTGACACGATGGGTGCATGGACGAGCGCCTCGAACGAGGTGCGCGCGAGGCTCGCGAGGCGGCTTACAAGGCAGACCAGCGGCGAGGCGCCGCGCACGAGCGGGGACGCGCCGCGGCCCGGCGGGCAGCCGAGCTGCGGGACGTGGGCCTGAGGGCGTCGGACGCGCCCGGCGAGGCCGAGCAGCGGGCGGAGGCGGCGGCGTCCTCGCAGCGCGACGCACACGACCGAGCCAGGATTGCGCACGAAAGGAACATCGCCGCCCACGAGGCGGGGGCCACGGCGCACGAGCGCGCGGCGAACGCGGCGGCCGCGCATGGCGACCACGCGCACGCCCGGGAGCACCGCGGCTGGGCCGAGGACGAGCGCAACGCAGCCGCGGAGGAGCGCCGAACGGACCAGGACGGGGAATCCGGGTAGCTGTCGATCTGACCCGCGCCCGTTCGTCGTTAGGGTGCAATCCACTACCAGGAGGTCACCCATGAAGTACCTGCTAGCGCTCATCACCGACCAGTCGGCCTTCGCCGAGAGGACGGACGAGGAGAGGCGTGAGGCCATGAAGGGCTGGGACGACTACACGAACTCCGCGATCGAGGCCGGTGTCTACCTGGGCGGCGAGGGGCTCCAGCCTCCGCAGACCGCCACGACCGTGAAGCTTCAGGAGAGCGGCGAGCCGCTCGTCTCCGACGGTCCTTTCGCGGAGACCAAGGAGCAGCTCGGCGGCTACTACCTGCTCGACCTGAAGGACGAGGAGGACGCGCTTGACTGGGCGAAGAGGATCCCGATGCCCGGGGGCACCGTCGAGGTCCGGCCGGTCATGGACTACGAGGCCGCCGGCTCCAGCTCCCACGGCAACCAGCCCGAGGCCGAGGGGGCGCGGCAGTAGCCGTCTCTCCAGAGGTCGTCGACCGCCTGTTCCGGGACGAGTCCGGGCGGGCGGTCGCGACCCTGATCCGGGTCCTCGGCGACTTCGACCTCGCCGAGGAGGCCGTACAGGAGGCGTTCGTAATGGCGCTCGAGCGCTGGCCGGAGCAGGGGTTGCCCGACAACCCCGGTGCCTGGATCACCACGACGGCCCGCAACAAGGCGATCGACCGTGTTCGACGAGAAGCGCGACTCCGCGAGAAGAAGGAGGTCCTGCGCGACCTCGAGGAGCTGGGTGGCGAGGACGGCGAGGACGTGAGCGCGCTCCCGGACGACCGCCTGCGGCTGTTCTTCACCTGCTGCCACCCGGCGTTGGCGCCGGAGGCGCGGGTCGCGCTCACGCTGCGGACGCTGGGCGGGCTGTCGACGCCCGAGATCGCCCGGGCGTTCCTCGTCGGCGAGACCGCCATGCAGCAGCGGCTCGTTCGCGCCAAGCGGAAGATCCACGCGGCCAACATCGCCTACGAGGTGCCGCCGGACGAGGCGCTGCCCGACCGCCTGCCCTCGGTGCTCGCGGCCCTCTACCTCGTCTTCAACGAGGGCTACCTCGCCACCTCGGACGCCGCGCTGGTGCGGCGCGAGCTGTGCGCCGAGGCGATCCGGCTCGGCCGGCTGCTCGCCACGCTGATGCCGGACGAGCCCGAGGCGCTGGGCCTGGTGGCGCTGATGCTCCTCCACGACTCCCGGCGCGATGCGCGGACCGGGCCGGCCGGCGAACTCGTGCTGCTCGAGGATCAGGATCGCTCGAGTTGGGACCGCGCCGAGATCCGCGAGGGGCTCGGCGTGGTGGAGCGGGCCCTGCGGCACGGCGTCGTCGGGCCGTACGCCCTCCAGGCCGCCATCGCCGCCGAGCACGCCCGTGCGTCCGAGGCCGCGGAGACGAACTGGCAGGCGATCGCCGCGCTCTACGAAGCGCTCGTTCGGGTCTCGCGTTCACC
>JBJMLJ010000543.1:0-2896 GCA_045805365.1 Thermoleophilaceae bacterium | reverse complement strand
TGCGCCGCTTGCGCCGCAACAAGTCGGCGCTCGCCTTCGGCGCCCTCTTCGTCGTCATCGTCGCCATGTGCCTCGCGGCGCCCTACTGGGCCAACCACGTCGCCCATACCGATCCCTACAAGAACCACCTGACCGACACCGTCAAGGTCGGCGCCAAGACGAAGGACGTCGTCTCGCCCGACGGGACCCCCATCGGGCCGACCTGGCACGGGCACTTCTTCCTCGGCGCTGACACCAACGGCCGGGACATCGCCGTAAGGCTGCTCTACGGCGGCCGCACCTCGCTGCTGATCGGCGTCGGGGCCTCGCTGATCACCGCCCTTCTCTCGATCCTCTTCGGGATCGTCGCCGGGTATTTCCGCGGGATAACGGACGCCGTCATCTCACGTTCACTCGACCTGATCTGGTCGTTCCCCGTGATCCTGCTCGGCGTCGCGCTCGGCACGGCCCTCGCGCTCGGAGGCCTGAAGATCGGCCCGATCGCGATCCAGGGGGACTCGAAGCTGATTCCGATCTTGATCATCGCCGTCGTCTACATCCCGTACATGGCACGCCCGATCCGCGGGCAGGTGCTGGGGCTGCGCGAGAAGGAGTTCGTCGAGGCGGCGCGCGCGCAAGGCGCGGGTCCGTTGCGGATCATGTTCACGGAGATCCTTCCCAACCTCTCGTCGACGATCGTCGTCTTCCTCCCGCTGATGATCGCGAACGCGATCCTGCTCGAGGCCGCGCTCTCGTTCCTCGGCGCCGGCGTGCGGCCGCCCAATCCTTCCTGGGGAACGATGATCGGCGACGGTGTAGAGAAGATCATCACCGGCCCGCACCTGGCGATCGTGCCCGGGCTGATGCTGGTGCTCACGGTCTTGTCACTGAACGTCTTCGGCGACGGCGTGCGGGACGCGCTCGACCCGCGGGCCAAGCTGCACCTGGAGCACTAGGCGGTGGGCCGCTTCATCGTCAGGCGCTTGTTCGGGATGCTGCTGGTGCTGTTCGCGATCTCCATCCTGACCTTCCTGATCTTCAACGTCATCCCGAACGGAGACCCGGCGCTGCGGATGGCTGGGCGCCATCCGACCCAGGGGCAGCTCGAGACGATCCGGCAGCAGTGGGGCTTCGACAAGCCGATCTACGTCCAATACGTCAAGACGATGCAGAAGGTCTTCAGCGGCGACCTCGTCTCCTATTCGACCCAGCTGGACGTCGACAAGGAGATCCTCAACGACGCGCCGCGCACCTTCTCGCTGGCGATCGGCGCGGCGATCATGTGGATGTTCTTCGCGGTCGCGCTAGGGCTGTACACGGCGATGCGGGCCGGCAAGTTCGCGGACCGATCTCTCACCGTCCTGGCGCTGATCGGCATATCGATGCCGGTCTTCTGGATCGGGGCGCTGATGAACTACTACCTGGGCTTCAGGTGGAAGATCTTCCCCAACGGCGGCTACGTGCCGCTCACGAAGGATCCGGTCCAGTGGGCCTACCACCT
Organism: Thermoleophilaceae bacterium; assembly: GCA_045805365.1. Lineage (GTDB taxonomy): Bacteria > Actinomycetota > Thermoleophilia > Solirubrobacterales > Thermoleophilaceae > DASXBA01. The sequence continues at coordinate 1,416 of JBJMLJ010000543.1, read as the reverse complement.
GCTGATGCCCTGGACGGCCCTGTCGCTGCTGTTCATCGGCGTCTACTCGAGGATCCTGCGCTCCAACGTCCTCGACACGATCAACGACGACTACGTGCGCACGGCGCGCGCCAAGGGACTCTCCGAGCGGCGGGTGATGCTCCGGCACGTCCTGCGCAACTCGCTGATCCCGGTCATCTCGCTCTGGGGGCTCGACTTCGGCGCCGTGCTCGGCGGCGGGGCGATCCTCACGGAGACCGTGTTCGACCTCCAGGGAGTCGGTCAGTACGCCGCCGACTCGATCGGCCAGCTGGACGTGCCGCCTGTCCTCGCGATCACGATGTTCGGCGCCTTCTTCATCGTGCTGCTGAACACGGTCGTCGACATCGTCTACGCCTGGCTCGATCCACGCATCCGGCTGACCTGATGCCCGAGAGCATCCTCACCGTGGAGGACCTGGCGGTCTCGTTCGAGACCGACGAGGGGACCGTCCAGGCGGTCGACGGCGTCGGCTTGGAGCTGGCTCCGGGAGAGGTGCTCGCCATCGTCGGCGAGTCGGGCTCGGGCAAGTCGGTCACGGCCATGACCATCCTCGGGCTGACCCGTTCCCCGAACGCCCGGTTCGAGGGCTCGATCCGCTACAAGGGCGAGGAGCTGCTCACGGCGGGGGATGAGGAGCTCCAGCGTGTGCGGGGCGCGGAGATCGCGATGATCTTCCAGGACCCGATGACCTCGTTGAATCCGGTCATGAAGATCGGCGACCAGATCATCGAGCAGATCCAGGAGCACGAAGGCCTGCCCGACGACGAGGCCCGCGAGCGCGTGGTCGGGCTGCTCGAGCGGGTCGGCATCCCGCGCGCCCGCGACCGCGTCGACTCCTACCCGTTCGAGTTCTCGGGCGGCATGCGGCAGCGCGTGATGATCGCCATGGCGCTGTCCTGCAACCCCAGCGTGCTGATCGCCGACGAACCGACCACCGCGCTCGACGTGACGATCCAGGCGCAGATCCTCCAGCGGATCCGCGAGCTGCGCGACGAGACCGGCGCCGCCGTGATCCTCGTCACCCACGACCTCGGCGTGGTGGCGGACATCGCCGAGCGCATTGCGGTGATGTACGCCGGCCGCATCGTCGAGCAGGGCACGCTCGACGACATCTTCTACGACCCCCAGCACCCCTACACGTGGGGGCTGCTCGGTTCGATCGCACGTGTGGACAAGCCGCGGCCAGAGCGCCTGCCCGCGATTGCCGGCCTGCCGCCATCGCTTGCCGACCGACCTAAGGGCTGCCACTTCCGGCCGCGCTGCCCGCACGAGTTCTCCGAGTGCACGAAGGTGCCGCCGCTCGAGGCTCGGCTGCCCGGGGAGCCGCAGCAGCGCGACCGCTGCTGGCTCTCGGTCGAGGAGAAGCGGACGCTGCGCGAGATCGCTCCCGGGGAG